>CAZTYY010000095.1:0-11884 GCA_964617785.1 uncultured Desulfobacterales bacterium
ATTGAAAAGAACTATAATAAAATAAAGTCGATTTGCAGATCGACCATGGAAACTTAACAGCAAGTTATCAAAATTTCAAGACCGGCGGAATATTAGCCTTTGTGCCTCCGATCTTGGCCTGCACAAGCAAACTGAGCGACTTCAGCGGATTCATCGGCACAAGTTTCAATGGCGGGATCTTCATCCATTTGGTCAGACCGTCAACCGTTGCCGCAAGATTGTTGCACCCCGAAGAACAGGTAATCATTTTTTTTCCGATTCTTTGTTTCAGTTTTTGATAATTATCAGAAATCGCGCAGTCACCTGCGATATGCACAGGACCATTTATCCGGTCGACATCCTCTAAATTTACATCCTTGCCCATGAGAATAGAAAAACCACCCTTACCGGCAAAATCCTGATAAAAGACTTCGAGCACAGCCTCTGTATTTCTTTTACATCCCTCTACACAACAACGTGTTCTGCCACGCAGAATCGTGACATCCTCAGGAAAAATTTCAAGCAAATCCCAGGAAAAATTTTGTCTTCTTTCATCGAACAGATTTTGATTTACGATTTCAATATTTTCCGGCCTGTACTCATGAAGCCGTTCCCCTGCCGCCAGTCTCAGGTGCTCTACCTCTTCCGGATTAAAGCCTAAAAACCCGGCACCTGTGATATCAACGGCAAGTGGTTCATCCCCCCCAAATAAAAGGTTGATCGGCACAACGCATTTCTTCGTCTGCGCTCCTGCTGGATAGTGGCCGTAATTTGTTGCTTCAAGGGCGTCTACAATTGTAAAATCAGGTTGGATATTGCTATAAATATCTGCAATCTTTTGATGAAGTTTAAAGTTGTGATCCGGAATGCGGCTCATCTGATGAATCAGACCGAACTGGTTTTTAATGCCGAGTGTGACAGTGGTCATGGAGTGAGTTTTCAATTTTGGAATTGAAATATACAGATTGTCGTTCCGATTTTCCACCAGGTTTTCGTGAACAAAATCAGGAATAGCAATAAAACTTTTCAGCCCGGGAAGATACATGGGCATCTCATCTGTCTCATCAAGATAAACAGGAATCGCGCCTGTTTTCCTGCAAACCTTCTTCATACCTGTAATTTCAAAAACAAGTCTTGTGAAGTTTCCCTGTGTACTGTTTTCTATCACATAAACTTTTTTTGCGCCTTCTTTGTAAAAATAGTTTATTACAGCCTCCACAACCTCCGGCGACGTGTAAACATGAGGCTTGAAATCGATTCCATTGACCTTGAGAAAAACGTTTCCGGAAGCCTTAAGGAGAAATTTTCCGCCGCCAAACGCCATGAAAATATCTGAGGCAGCCTGTTGAAGACCTTTTCCAATATCCTGAAAAACGACCTTTTTAGCTTGCTTGCTCACTTCTGCTTTTCCTCCATCTGGTTAATATCCGTTTTTCAACAGAACAAAATATTTCTAAAATGTGACATATTGCAAAGTGCTTTAGTTTGACAACTATTTAATATGACAGGAGTGCCATTTTTAATGTTGTATGGACATCATCATCCCATGGCCAGAATTTGGCGATTACGGTTAAATTGCCAATCTCTTTTCTAAACAGCGTCTGCTCAACCCTGATACCACCCGAAGCCCTTGTCAGATCGAGATCACCCTGTGTCGGTTCAACACCTCTTGGTTTTTGCGCAGAGCCCAGAATTCCAGATAAAACTATGCTCCATTCTTCAAGTTCGTCATTGAAAATAACAAGCTCACAATACTCATCGCTTATTACGCGCTCATCGCTTATTTTGAACTTTTTGCATGCCTGCAGAATCTGCTCCAGTGTCATGATATCTTTCCTTGTTTCATTATTTTTCGGTTCGTTTGAACTCAATCTGGCTGTTAATGAAAGTTCTGATTTTATTCCTGGTATCTTCAGGAAAATTCATAAATTCACAGCCGGCTCGAATACCTCTGGATGGCTTATATTCCAGAATCCATTTCACTTTGGTTTCAACAGTTTTCAGAAAAGACAACTGATACTGACCACTGATTTCAGCAATATAAAGATTTTCTCCTTCACATACAGAGGCTGCCTCTCTTTCCATGAATCTGAGACCTATTCCTCCTTCGCTTAGATTCATAATGTCAGCCTTGAGACTTGTTTCCGATAAATCCGAGGATCTTAAAATAACAGAAATACGGTTTTCGTCAGAAAACAGCAGACGCGAAAATTGTCTTTTTTCTTTTTGATCAATATTCATAGCAACCTTCCTGTTAGATAATTAAAATATCATTATTATCTATTTAATCTTATTCTTACGGACTCGGCATGAGCGCCAAGCCCCTCAATTTCTGCCAGGCGAATGATATCACGCGCCTCTTTCATAAACGCATCTTCTGAATAGTGAATCAGGCTTGTTTTTTTAGTAAAATGTTCTACTGAAAGTGCTGATGCGAATCTGGCCGTACCGGCTGTGGGCAGAACATGGTTGGGGCCAGCCATATAATCTCCTACTGGCTCGGGTGTATAATCTCCCATGAAAACCGCACCGGCATTGTTTATCATGCTGATATATTCGAAAGGATTTTCAATCATCAGTTCGAGGTGCTCCGGAGCAACCCTGTTTGCAATCTCGATCGCCTTTTGAATATCAGGAACAACAGCGATAAATCCATAATCGGCAAGCGACTGTGCAGCAATATCTTGTCTGTCAAGCCGCTTGATTTGTATGGAGACCTCCTTTGATACGGCGTCTGCCATCATTTTTGAATCCGTCACCAACACGGCCGAAGCCATTGGATCATGCTCCGCCTGTGACAGAAGATCAGCTGCAATAAATCCCTGATTCGCATTTTTATCCGCAATAACAAGAATCTCGCTTGGCCCGGCAATCATATCTATTCCGACTGTTCCGGCAAGAAGCTTTTTTGCAATGGTAACATAAATGTTCCCCGGCCCTGCAATAACATCTACCTTTTGAACCGTCTTTGTACCATAGGCCAATGCAGCGACTGCCCATGCACTACCGGTTTTATATATCCGGTCAATACCGGCTTTTTTTGCAGCTACAATTAGGTGAGGATTAATTTTATTGTTTTTTGCCGGTGGCGTAACCATGGCGATGTGCTTTACTCCGGCGATTTTTGCCGGTATTCCCCCCATCAAAACCGATGAAACAAGCGGTGTTTTGCCACCTGTAGCTCCTGGCACATAAATTCCGGCAGCATTTACGGGATTGACCATCTGGCCTATAAACACACCTTCCCTTTCCGTGCTGATCCAGGAACGTCCCACCTGCTTCTTATGAAACATTTCTATATTTACAGCCGCCTTGTTAAGCGCCCTGATAAAAGAACGATCAACCTGTTTTGAGGCATCTTTAATTTCCTTTTCGGTTACAACCAGCATGTCCACCTTCATGTCGGGAGCATCAAACTTCCTGGTATATTTCAGGAGTGCTTTATCACCGTTTTTTCGAACATCCTCGATGATACGGGTGACATCCTGAACATCCTTTTTTTTAAATGCCAGGCCCCGATTAATGATGGCTTCTATTTTTTTTTCTGCTGTTTTTGAAGGGTATCTAAATATTTTCACTTAAGCATCTTTCTTTGAAAAACATTATATGCTATGAAATCATTTTTGTGAATATCATAATATTTATACATACCATGTTTTTATACAAATAAAGACAGTTTTGTCAATAATTCACAAATATTCTTATATATTTATTAAATCGGAGGTGTCAAATGCAACATAACAGAATCTTAAACTTCAATGCAGGTCCTGCAGCCCTGCCTCTTATTGTTCTTGAAGAAATCCGCGACTCGTTTTTAGATTTCAAAGGTTCAGGTATGTCGATTACCGAAGTCAGCCACAGGTCAAAATGGTTTGATGATGTAATCAACGATGCAATAGAAAGAACAAAACGGCTGCTGAAACTGGACGACAAATTTAAAGTCTTGTTTATTCAAGGTGGCGCAAGCATGCAGTTTGCCATGATGCCCATGAACTTTCTTCACAACGGAAAAACAGCCGATTATGTCAACACCGGTACATGGTCAACAAAAGCAATTAAAGAGGCTGAAATACAGGGAAAAAATTTTAATGTTGTCGCTTCTTCCGAAGACAACAGCTTTTCCTATATCCCAAAAAATATCAATTTCAACAAAGACGCTGTTTATGCCCATATTACATCAAATAATACTATCAAAGGCACTCAATGGGCATCTTTTCCTGATACAGGAGGCGTGCCGATGATTGCGGATATGTCCTCGGACATCATGTGCCGACCGCTGGATATGGATAAATTCGGAATGATATATGCCGGCGCACAAAAAAATATAGGCCCTGCAGGTATATGTATGGTCATTATTCGAGATGATATGCTCAACCAGGTGCCTGATACCATACCGTCAATGCTGAAATATACGACATATGCATCAAAAAATTCCATGTACAATACACCGCCCTGCTTTGCAATTTACACCATACAGCTTGTTATGAAATGGCTCGAAGAAACCATAGGCGGACTGGATAAAATGGCGGAATTAAATAATGAAAAAGCAAGTCTTTTATATGACTTTATCGACTCGAGCGATTTTTACAATGGAACGGCAGCGACTGACAGCAGGTCATTAATGAACGTAACATTCCGGCTTCCCTCTGAAGATCTTGAAAAAAAATTCGTTGGGGATGCATTGGAAAACAAGCTCGGAGGTTTAAAAGGCCACCGGTCCGTCGGCGGCTGCCGGGCTTCCATCTACAATGCAGCTACCAAGGAAGGAGTTGCGACACTGGTTGATTTTATGAAGACGTTTGAAAAGGAAAACGGTTAATTCCGTGTCTGCCTGTATTGCTTTGGGGATAGCCGAAACCAGCGTTTAAAGGCTCGTGTAAAATTGCTTGAATCAGAATATCCCAGTCGGAATGCCACCTCTATTATCGACAGATGGCGCTGTTTCAAATATTGGGTTGCCAGATACTGCCGAATGTCATTGAGAATTTCGCGATAGCCGGTATTCTCTTTTTGAAGATGTCTGTGCAGACTTCTCACCGTCATGCCCAGGGCGTTAGAAAGGTTTTCAATTGAAGGTTCTCCAAGGGGTAAAAGTTCTATCAGTTTCTCATGCACAAGATGGGAAATCCGGCTTTTATCAAACCGGGCCAGGTATTCCACAACAATTTGATCATTACTCCTTGCGATTTCGGCATTTGCGGCCTGAAGCGGCTTTTTCATGTCACGAATATCAAAAAATATTCGATTGTGTTCTCGGGAAAAAATAACGGGTGACTGGAAAAAATCCCTGAACTTCTTTGATTGGGCCGGCTTTTTACGGATCAATTCTACTTTTATGGGATTTAACTCGCTATCGATCAACATTCTGGCAAATGAAACGACTGCGGCCACAATCATATCAAAGGCTTCGTCCGACAACTGGGTCAATCGATCTGTTGGATTTAAATAGACCGTCATTGCACCTTCAACATACTCGAGCTTCACTTCAGTGACATCACTTACAATGCGAGAGAAGCGACGAAGACGTTCAAACGCATCATGCATGCTGCTGCTGACCATCAATGCAAACCCCAATGCATGAAAAGTGGTTGGGCGAACATTAGACGCTGCCCTCAATCCAAAACAGGGATCGCCTGTCATCTTAACTGCCACCCGCCAAAGACGGGACATGTTGTCAGCGCTGACTCTTGCATCAGGATCGTCCAGCAATATTTTATCAATACCGGCTTCTTCCAATGCATGATCCGGATTATAGCCATATGACTCTATGGTTTTAACGACAACAACAGCCCAACTGCTGATAGTGGTTTGTTTCTTTTGGTAAAAATCCATCTGCCTCTTCCATGAACCGAAAATTTTAATGACAACTGATTGTCAGAAAATGACCTGAAACAAAAATCAAAAATATCTATGATTTATTAAATTATTTGACATAAATAGCAAATTCAATAGTAATTTTACTTTATAATATCATATATATTAGAAAACAACATACAAGGGAGGTTATTATGGGTTTTGTAAAGACAAAAACAGAGCTTGACGGTTATTACAATCTGGGTGTTCGAAAATTTATCGGGGCAGAAATGCTGGGCATACTTTTTGAAACAAAGCCTGAAATTGTATCCAGGCTGCTTCCGCCACCGCTTACGCCTGCCGATGCGCCCACAGGCCTGATTTTTATTGCGCACTATCCAAAAACCAATCTTGGACCCGGATACAGAGAAGCAGCGTTATTTTTAAACTGCAAATATCAGGATGAACAGGGAAGTTACTGCCTCTCCATGCCCATTGATAGCGAAGAATCCCGTCTTTACAATGGAAGGGATATTTTCGGCTTTCCCAAAAAAAAGGCGGATATTCATCTGGAAAAGAGCGGCCAGGAAGTCCATGGCTGGGTAGAACGCCATGGCATCCGGTTCGTTGAAATCAAAGCAAAGCTTACAGATTCTTTCCCTGCACTGCCGGAAATGGGTGCTAATTTTCTTTTCAAGGCATCTCCAAGAATAGATCTAAAACCGGGCTTTGACGGCCCTGTTCTTCTGTGCCGCCACAAAACAGATGTGGAAATGAAAACCCTTGATATTGGATCCGCAAACCTTTTTCTGAAAAAGTCGAATGTCGACCCATGGGCAGAACTTGAAGACCCTAAAGTGACATTGGCGTTTTACCTTGTGAGTGACAATACCATGCTGCCGGGAAGCGTCATCACCGAAGTCGATTCCGATGCCTATCTGCCATATTATTTTAAGATGACCGATTTTTTTACCGGAAAGTAAACAGGGGGGAATAAAAATGATCGATTTTGAACTTACCAAAACTCAGAAACAGATCCTGTCTGCCGCACGGGACTTCGGCAAAGAAGTGATCCACCCAGCAGAAATTGAACTCGATCGTATCGCAGACCCGAAAAAAGTTTTTCAAAGTGATCTTTTCTGGGATGTAATGGCAAAAGCTTTTGATCTTGGTTTCTCAAAAATGACACTACCGGAAGAATTCGGCGGCATGGGCCTGGATGCCCAGACAACCGGAATGGTATGGGAAGAAATCGCCAGGTGGGGACCCGGGTTCGCCACAACATGGATGCCGGGTGGTATTGTACCCCAGCTCATAACATTTCTGGCTCCGGACAACAGGAAATTGGTGGATCAATTTGTGATCCCTTTTTGCGAGGACAATACCGGAAGACACGTTTCCGCATGGTGCAGCAGTGAACCTGAAATAGGCTCGGACGGAAAAAACTATGATGATCTTAGTGTGCACCATCACACTACCGCTACTCAATCGGATGGCTCCTATATAATAAATGGAGCAAAGTCAGACTTTCCCTCAAATGGAAGTATAGCAAATTCTTATATTGTCTTCGCCTGCATTGATCCTTCTTTAGGGATTAAGGGTTCGGGTACGTTTATCGTTCCCGCTGATGCGGAAGGTTTGAAAAAAGGAGAGCCCCTGGATAAAATCGGTCTTCGAGTACTGGATCAGTCTGCGGTATTCTTTGACAATGTTACGATACCCGAGGACTACCTGATCTTTCCATGTGGAAACGACTATCCCATGCTCCACAACGCGATCATAACCGTGGGTAATCTTGCCGTCGGATACGTGGCAGTGGGCGTTATGCGCGCTGCATATGAATACGCTCTGGAGCATTCAAAGAAAAGGGTGCAATGGGGCAAGCCGATCTTTGAACATCAGCTGATTGCAAAAAAACTCTTTAACTGCTATCAGGCTATCGAATCTGCGCGTGCCCTTCTCTGGAAGGGAAGCTGGCTTAGTGCCAAAGAATTTCCAGGGGATCTTAAAACAAGCATCGCAGCCAAAATTTATGCAACGGAGCAGGCTGTCTTTCATACGACAGAAATGATGGACGTTTTCGGCGCCTATGGTTTGTCCAAAGAATACCCGGTGGAAAAGTATGCGCGTGATGCAAAATTATTGAAAATTATGGATGGTACAAATGAAACCCTTTTGATAAAAGCGGCGTCTTTACTCTGATAAGCTGTGACAAAAAAAATGAGGTCAAACCCTAACCCTCTTGCAAAGGACAACTGCCATGAAAAACAACCATAACCAGGAAGGATATTTATTCTCCAAGGGCTATTCTTACTATGTGTTCGGGCTGTTATTTCTTCTGTACATGTTTGACTACATTGACAGGATGGTGATCGTTTCTCTTTTCCCTTATCTTAAAGCCGACTGGGGGCTGACCGATACACAGTGCGGGCTACTTGTTTCAAGCGTCTACTGGTCTATTGTGATTTTGTCATTTCCGATCTCCGTTGTTATTGATCGGTGGAGTCGAAAAAAAAGTATTGGTGTCATGGCGGTGATTTGGAGTATTGCTACTGTTTCCTGCGCTTTTACAAGGAGTTTTACCCAGCTTTTTGTAACCAGAATTGCTGTTGGGGCAGGAGAGGCCGGTTATGCGCCGGGCGGCACTGCGATGATTTCTGCAATGTTTCCTGAAAAGAAAAGATCCATGATGGTCGGTCTCTGGACCGCCGCTCTACCCCTGGGTAGTGCCATAGGCATCATTGCCGGAGGATATATTGCCGTCCATTTTGGCTGGCGGCATGCCTTTGGAATCATTGCGCTTCCTGGATTTTTAATCGCCATCTTATTCTTTTTTGTTCGGGATTACAAAACAGTCACCCTTGAAAAGACCGCAGAAAAAAGCGCCGGAACCAATGACAAAGCGAAAATGGAGATCATGGAAATTGTTCGTCAGTTTACGCGTACCCCTTCGCTTATTCTGACTTATATTGCCTTTGCCGGTAACATGTTTCTTACCGCAGCATACCTTAGCTGGCTACCCACTTATTTTCACAGGATGGAAAACCTGTCCATGGAAAAGGCTGGCATGAAGGGGAGTATGGTCATGATGCTCGCCATTGTCGGCTTTCCCCTTGGTGGTTTTCTTGTGGATAAGTGGCGGGAAAAAAATATTCGGGCCAGATTGTTGTTTCCCGCAATTACCTCCTGTATCACCGCCATTATCTTTTTTATCTCCTTTTACTATCTAAAGGGGTCTGCCCAGTATTATCTTATCATGGTCGGCGGTATCACGGCAGCGGCATTTTCTCCTGCAGCCATAGCGGTCACACAGGATGTGGTGCACCCTGGTTTAAGAGCAACATCCTATAGTTTTTGTGTGATATGTCAAAACCTTCTGGGCAGTTCACTTGGCCCTCTTTTTGTGGGCATGCTTTCCGACAAATACGATATCCTGACCGCCCTGACCATCGTACCGATTTCTTCTTTAGTCGCAGCAGTGCTTTACTTTTCGGCGTCTTTTTTCTATAAAACAGATCTGGATAGAGTTGAAAAGATGGCGCTCCATGCCGAAACATAAGAAGGTTTTCACTGTAAACTATGCTGGTTAATTTGTTATTAATAATATTTTATCAATTGATATGTCGCATATGCCTGAAATCGTTTATCTTTGTCTAATCGCCTTTCTGGCCGGATTTGTACAGGGCTTGACAGGATTCGGCGTCATGCTGGTTGCCCTGCCCCTCATGGTGCTGTTTATTGATATTAAGTCAGCCATACCTCTTATCGTCCTTTTAGGAATTGTTATCAATTCCATGCTGCTTTTTCAGCTTGCAAAACACTTTGAAAGAAAAAAATGGCTTCCATTATTTCTATCATCCCTTCCGGGGATTTTAATTGGTATTTATGTGTTAAAGACAGTTGAAACACGTTCTCTAGAAATACTGCTTGGTGTTGTGATTCTTTTCACAGCTACAGCCACCTGGATATCCAAAAGCCCTGAAAAAGAACTGAAGAAGATATGGGCCTACGCAGCAGGCTTTGCCGCCGGCTTCCTGGGTGGAAGCATTGGTGCACCAGGTCCGCCTGTTATTATCTATACCTCTCTTCAACCGTGGACTAAACAGCAGGTCAAGGCAACAATGGTTGCTTTTTTTGCCCTTGGCGGAATCGGCATTACCATTTTTTACTTTTTCAGCGGATTTATAACAGAAGATGTGCTTCTTTCTTTTAAATACTGCATTCTGCCGCTGATTTCCGGTGTACTGACAGGTGTTTTTCTTTTCAACAGAATTAATGAGACCGTCTACCGCCGGATAGTGCATCTATCCCTTTTTGTTCTTGGCACAATGATGATAGCAAAAGGGTAAAAACCAGAAAATAAATGTGGGGTAACAAAATGGCTCGTCTTGAAAAAATGACAGAACCTGAAAGAAAGCATCTTGAGAGTGTCAATTGTCCGACTTTTGATCAACACCCTTGGGTAACCGGCCCTTCTCTAAATAAACGGCGCATTGCCATTGTTTCTACAGCAGGCCTTCATCGAAGAAATGAGCGGCCGTTTACCTTAGATTCACATGAATATTATCGAATTAATGTTTTTTTCGGACATGAAATACCTTGAGAAGAATATAACGCTGCGGATCAACTCTGATTCAAAAAACTTACTCTTTTTGTCCAGGCGAGACAGGGGTCAAATCTTTATTCTTGACAAATAGTGTCTTATGGGAAACGATGATTGAAGGAAATGAAACCAAAAAATTGGAATATGGTTTATTGGAGAAAAGGACTATTACGTAAGCGAAGAGGACTATTTTAACAATGTTTTTATACGCTAATAATTGAAATGTGAGGGAGGAAACTAACGAAAATGAGAAAAAAATACAATTTTTTATTATTCCTGGCTATGGTAGGGGCACTGGCATTTATCCTTTCAGTATCAGCTTATACTCCGGCACTGGCAGGAACATCAGGCTCTCACTACCCTTTCGGTACTGAAGGAGTTTTGGCTGCTACGGTCCCACCGCCCGGATTTCATTACCGTATATATAACTCATTTTATAATCCAGATACATACAGAGATAATAACGGTGATGAAGCTCCTATCGGTTTTAATCTTGATGTCTTTGCCTCGGTTCATCGTTTTGTCCATGTAACACAGAAAAAAATTTTCGGTGCCGATTATACGTATGATATTATTGTTCCTCTTATAGACAAAGAGATTTCAATTGATGCATTGACAGTCGAAGACAGTAAATCCCTTACAGTCGGTGATGTTACAATCGAACCTTTTGTCCTGGCATGGCACACACCCCGTTATGACGCTGCGGTAGGTCTGGCACTTATTCTCCCCACAGGTGAATTCGATTCAGACAAACCTGCTTCACCAGGACTTGGTTATTGGAGCGGTATGCTAACGCTTGGCGGAACGGTATATTTTGACGAACAAAAGTCATGGTCTTTCAGTGCTCTAACACGGACGCTTGTACATACCCAACAGGATGAAACAGATATTACACCCGGTTCGGAATTTGTGGTGGAAGCCGGATTGGGAAAAGAAATATCGTTGTCGAATAAATTATCTGTCCGTCCGGGAATATCCGCTTGCGGTTACTGGCAGATAAGTGATGATGACAGTGATGATCCCGAATATAGAGAAGATGAACGTAAAACCGGCTATGCCCTTGGAGCTGAAATGAACTTTTTTTGGTTACCGCCAGAATTGTTTCAGGTTAATTTGAGAGCATTGCGTGAATTCGGTGCGGAAAACAATGCCGAAGGTTCACAGTTTGTCATTACATTGACAAAATCATGGTAAAGTAAAAAACCTGACCCAGAGGGTATGGTTTAAAGAACCAAAATCATATTAAGAATATAAAGATTTTCCGTCATGCCGGACTTGATCCGGCATCCAGGTCGTTGAACAAACTGGAATGATGCTGGATAGCGCTAAGGTTGCGCCTTCGGCTTGAAAACCGGCACTACGTGTCCGGCCTTCGCCGGAATGACGACACTCAGTTTTTTAGTTAAAATAATTTCAGGGATTTAAAAAACTTTTGTCTGCCCTGTTATGATTAAGAATTATTTTCGGCATAGCCAAAGATCTCTGACCTGGCCCAGAGGACCAGGTTTT
>CAZTYY010000096.1:0-11878 GCA_964617785.1 uncultured Desulfobacterales bacterium
TTTACGAATATGTCAGAAATCCATTTTTTTCTGCGCATTATACTTTCCCAATTAAAAATCCAAAATTAAAGGGGCTTGCCATGAAAGACTGTTTTTCCTGCAACAAAAATAAAAATGTCGGGTTCATTTCGACAAGACTTGCAGGGACCGACGGGGTCTCTCTTGAAACAGCTAAATGGGCAAAAGTTTTTGAAGATCAGGGATTCACAACTTATTTCATGGCAGGAGAGCTTGATACCCCGCCCGAGCGATCATATCTTCTTGAAGAAGCGCATTTTTCCAGTCCAATAATAAAAGATATTCACGAAAACTGCTTTGGTGTTAACATCAGGGGGCGCTATATTACCCAGAAAATTCATGAGATTAAAAGCAGAATAAAAGACCATCTCTATAAGTTCATAGCCAAGTTCGACATTAATATACTTATACCGCAAAATGTCTTAGCCATTCCACTGAATCTACCATTAGGCATAGCTCTAACAGAAGTTATTTCGGAGATCGGAATGCCAACCATTGCCCATCATCACGATTTTTTCTGGGAAAGACAGCAATTTTTATCCAATGCTGTATGGGATTACTTGAATATGGCCTTTCCCCCGCATCTCCCCTCCATCCAACACGTCGTGATCAACTCTTCGGCCGACAACCAGTTGAGTCTTAGAACAGGAATATCGAGTACAATCATTCCAAATGTTATGGATTTTGAGAATCCGCCTAAACCCACAGACGATTATGCCTCTGATGTTCGTGAGGCATTAGGTGTGGCTGAAGATGAACTACTGATTCTTCAGCCAACAAGAGTAGTCAAGAGAAAAGGTATTGAACATGCGATCGAACTCGTTAGCAGATTGGATATGAAAGCAAAGCTTGTCATCTCACACGCCTCAGGTGACGAGGGATACGGCTATGAAACCAGGGTGCGTGAATACTCCAAAATTATGAAAGTGGATACTATCTTTGTTTCTGAGATTATCGGAGAGCGCAGAGGGTTGACCGGTTCCGGACAAAAAATATATACACTTGATGATATCTATCCCCATGCCGACCTTGTAACATATCCATCCAATTTTGAAGGCTTCGGCAATGCTTTCCTTGAGGCCATATATTTTCGAAAACCGGTTGTTGTGAACAACTATTCAATCTACTCTTCAGATATAAAGCCAAAAGGCTTTTCTGTAGTCGAAATCGACGGTTTCGTCACCGAGAGTGCGGTCATGCAAACAAGAGAAATCCTTAAAGACACTGAAAAATGTATTAAAATGGTGGAACATAATTATAAAATAGCAAAAGCATATTATTCTTATTCAGTTCTTCAATATAAACTTAAAAATTTAATTCTCGACTCTATGTCATGTGCCGAATGCAACTATGATGAATAAAGACAAAAAACAGGAATTAGAAGAACTCAAGCTTTTATATGTAATCGGTGATTCGCTGAATGAACATTTGGACCTTAAAAAAAGTCTTTACAAGGTTCTTGATATACTGTCGAACTCCATGAACATGGTACGCGGTACCATATCAATTCTAAATCCCCTCAGAAATGAAATCGCCATAGAAGTTGCTCATGGGATTTCAAAATCCGCCCAGAATAAAGGAAAATACAAACCAGGTGAGGGCGTCACAGGCCAAGTCATCCAGACAGGAAAAGCAGTTGCAGTGCCCCGGATAAGCGAAGAACCGCTTTTTCTGGATAAAACAACATCAAGAAAATCATCCGGCCATGGTGATCTTTCATTTATTTGCGTACCATTAAAAAAAGACAAACAGGTGATAGGCGCCTTGAGTGTTGACAAGCCTTTTGATGCGTCATTTTCTCTAACAAGAGGTAAAAAACTTCTCTCTGTTGTTGCCACTATGATTGCAAAACAGGTGATCAACCTTGAAGCCATCCAGATGGAAAAAGAGATTTTAAAGGATATGAATAAAAGGCTCAAGTACGAGCTGGAAAACAAGTATCGTTTTAACAATATTATCGGCAACAGCAACAAAATGCGTGAAGTTTATCAAATGATATCACAAGTTTCGAAAAGCAGTGCTACAGTGCTTATTCGTGGAGAATCCGGAACCGGTAAAGAACTTGTTGCCAACTCGATTCATTACAACAGCGACAGGTCCAAACAACCTTTTGTAAAAGTAAACTGTGCTGCGTTACCATCCAATCTAGTTGAGAGCGAACTGTTCGGACATGAAAAAGGCTCCTTTACGGGAGCAATAAATCAAAAAAAAGGAAAATTTGAAATCGCAAACAAGGGAACCATATTTCTTGATGAAGCAGGTTCCATTGAGCTCGATGTTCAAGTCAAACTGCTTAGAATCCTCCAGGAACGGGAGTTTGAAAGGGTTGGAGGATATCGAACAATCAAAACTGATGTTCGTATTGTAGCTGCAACAAATAAAAATCTTGAAATGGCTGTGGAAGAAAAAAGTTTCAGGGAAGATCTTTATTACCGCCTGAATGTTTTTCCTATTTATATTCCACCCCTCCGTGAAAGAAAAACAGACATAGTGCTTCTCGCCGATTTTTTCCTTGAGAAATATGCAAAAGCGAACAACAAAAGTATTAAAAGATTATCAACACCAACGATAGATATGTTGATGGAATATCACTGGCCCGGCAACGTGCGAGAGCTGGAAAACTGCATTGAGCGAGCTGTCCTTTTATGCGAAGAAGGTGTTATTCACAGCTATCATCTTCCACCCAGCATTCAGACAGGAATCGAATCCAACACAATCCCTTCCCGTTCAATGAAGAAAGCGGTAGAAAACCTTGAAAGGGAAATGATTATTGACGCCCTTAAAAATTCCAGGGGAAATGTTTCTGTCGCCGCAAAAACAGTTGAAACTACAATCCGCATCTTTTCCTACAAAATGAAAATTTACAATATTGACTATCGTGAATACAGGTAGTTAATAAATATTCTTTTTTTTTGACATTCGTCAAAAAATTTTATATGCTTTTTAAAATTGGCAAGAAAAGATATTGACATATCTGTGTTTACGGCTTTACTAACAAAAAAGTAACAGCAAAGAACAGATTGGAAATTATGAGCGATTCAAAAATTGATTTCGACTATTTTCCCGGCGAGAAGAACGATGGTAAAAATTCAGACAATTCGCCGAAAGAAGAAAAAAGGGCTTACATTAGAAAACCTTTTTTCATGTCTGTAGATTATTCTACGCAGGATAGAGTTTACAGGGATTTTATAAAAGACATCAGCACGGGAGGCGTATTTATTGAAACTCTCAGGCCTCTTCCTGTGGGACAAGAAATTTCAATGGCATTCTCCTTTCCAAATCTGCGCCAAAATTTCAGAATCAGCGGTAATGTTGTCAGGATGGGCCCCAAAGGTATCGGCATAGCATTTATAGAAAGCAACGAAAAGCAGAAAGACTCCCTCGATTTCTGCGTCAGAGATATATAACTATTCACAAAAAGAGGTTAACACATCCCCTTCTGTCCACTTTTTAACAAATTGAATTGTAACGCCTGTATCGATACCAGACCTTTTTGAAGCGATAGCAAGCTGTTTTGCAATTATTTCAACTTTCTCCTTGTTTCCTGTCAACGCATATATTTTTATGCTTCGTTTGAAAAAATCAACGCTTTCATCATTTTTTTCGATATGCAAATAAGCTCTTCCCAATGCTTCAAGATCACAGGCGATACCTGTATTAAATCCTGTCTTTTTATCTGCAGAGAGTGCTGTCATGAAAAAATCTATTGCCTCTTCAATACGCTCTGTTTTCATCATTAAATTTCCCATGGCAAAATTAACAGAAGCTGTTTCTGTTAAATCGTTGTTCGACAGCCCGTCTAAAGCAAGACCAAGAGCCTTTTCAGCTTTGATATAAGCCTTCTGCCTTGAGAAATAAATCCCCTTGTTTCTTAAATAAGGAACAAACAGGTCGCCTTTCTGCTTCATCATGTCTTCAAGACGGCCAAGCGTTTTTCCCGCTGATGCAAACCTCCCCGCATCAATCATTGCTGCAGACAGGTTTGAAAGCGCCCGCATAATCCCATTTCGATTGTTGATCCTGGTATATATTTGTAAGGCCTCTTCATAATGCATCTCAACCTTTGCTGCATTACCGGCAGCCATGTAAATATTCCCAATATTGTTCAGGCTCAAGGCAACACCCTCAAGATCATCTGATGCCGAGAAAATTTCATGAGCTCTGTAAAAGTGCCTTAAAGCTTGCCGGTAACAGCCTTTTTTATACATTACAGTGCCCTTATTGATCTCTCTTGTTCCAGGTGGGAAGCCGTCAAAAACGCTTGACACAGTTTCCACACTGCCACAAGCCATGAAAAATACTGAACAAACCACTATTATTAAAATAATATACTGTTTCACACAAAAGCACCTAACCCGGATATCCGGAACCTGAAATCTCTTTCAAATCTGAAATCTCTTTCAGCTTTTTATTAATAAAACTGTCAAATAAAGAAGAATCTTCTTTAAAACTGATTTTAACACCGACTACAATAATATCAACAGGCCACGAAACTGTTTTGCTGATCCGCACAAAATCTTTCTCAGTTGTAACAAGCATTTCTGCGCCGGCTTTTTCCGCATTGCGAAAAATTACCTCCAACTCTTTTGGACTATAAAAATGATGGTCCGGAAATTCCGAAAACCCCACTTCTATGCAACCGTACTCCAGGATGGAGGCTCTAAAGTCGCTGTTTCGAACAATACCGGAAAACAGATAAACCTTCTTTTCTTTTAAAACATCCATATTCAGTTGATCGCCGGTATTCATATTCCTGCTTAGAATGCTCGTGATTCCGAACTCTATGCTACTGACATACGGTTGATGTGTTGTAAAAAAAACCGGTTTTCCATTTAAAACAGCGTCAAGTTCTTTTGGCCAATTATCCGATGAAGTTCCTGATCGAGTAGTGACAAAAACACTGCCCCTTTGTAACGCACTGACCGGCTCTCTTAAAGGGCCTCTCGGCAGGAACCGCTGATTTCCTAAGGGCTTCGAGTGGTCCAGAAGTACAAGATCGATATCCCGTAAAAGTTTTAAGTGCTGGAAACCATCATCTAAAATAATCAAATCAGGATTGAATTTTTGCAATGCAAACGTACAGGATTGCAATCTGTTGCTACCCACCAGGATTGGCACGTCTTTTAACACTTTTGCCATCATGAATGGTTCATCGCCAGCTGTACCAACATCCATCAGAACATTCTTACCGTCACACACAATTCCACCACTTTTCTCAGCCTCGCCCCTGTACCCCCTGCTGATAACAACCGACCTGTAACCGTTTTTTTTAACAAGCTCAGCCAGATAGATTGTCATAGGTGTCTTTCCGGTTCCGCCTGCAACCAGGTTACCGACAGAAATAACAGCACAAGGTATTCTTTTTGCCCTGAAAATTCCCTTTTCATATAATGTCGTGCGAATATTGGACAAAAACTGATAGCACAAGGATACTGTATAAAGAAACCAGCCAAAAGACGGAAAGCAGCTTTTACCATCATCTGTCATAAGAGTTTCTATTCTGGATCGCATATTTTTCATTTAGACGATTTCAGATGTCTTGACAATCTTATAAAAAAATCATGGCGCATAACTGTCATTTTTTTTCTCAAACAGGGAAGACAGGTTGCTCGGCTTATCAGAATCGAGAACACTCAGTTCAAACAGCTTCGCCTCTTTAAGAAAAGATGAATATGATGAACTGATCGCAATAATAAAGCCCTGAGTTCCATCCAGAAAACCTAGTTTAAAAACATAAGTTTCTAAAAATTTACTGATCGGTTTGAATAAAAGCCGCCACAATCGATACTTTTTACTTTTGTTGAATCGTGTCAGGGCAGTGATGCTTGAAAACTGGTTTATTGTTTTAACCTGATCAGACAAATCAGTGGCCGTATAATGTATCAAATCGCCCTTGATCCTTTTCCCCTTGCCTTTAAGTATTAATTTATCATGGGGATTCTCACCTCCCCAGTAAGCCATACCTTTTCGAATGAGACGGTATCTGGCATTCGGGTACCAGCCGCCGTGCCGAATATACCGATGCATATGAAACGTGAGTCTTGGAAATTTGACGCCTGCGATATCAGGATTTTTATCTAATATTTTCCTGATTGACCGGCCAAGTTCCTTACTGACGCGTTCATCTGCATCAATGCAAAGGATCCATTCAGATGAACATTTTTCAAGAGCTCTGTTTTTTTGTTGAATATGACCGTCAAATGGATGCTGATAAAAAGTCACTTTCGGGTTTTCTCGGCATATCTCTTCGGTCCTGTCTGTACTAATTGAATCTAGCACAATAATCTCATCCGCTATTTCCGATACAGATGCAAGGCAATCTTTGATATTTTTCTCTTCATTATAGGTAATAATCGAAACCGAAAGTATTGGATTATTTTTCATTTTTGCTCTATATGCTGTTCATGATATTAATTATTTCTTATAGGATAGCACTACTCAAAGTATTATCAACCTTTTATCAGCATATGATTGTAATTTAAAGACATAATTTGATGTAAAAACAAATTGGTCGAATCTGATGGCAGCCATAGACAGTCTCGCAAAAAGTCAATTTGGGATGGCAAAGGACACAGAGTAAATGCAGATACTTTGTATTACAGGTCACAGCGACAGACCTGAAGCAGAGACATTTATCGGGCTTAAAAATTCAAGGGGCTTTAATATGCATATTCTATGCCCTGAGTCTGCGCCTCATTTTAGGCGATTAATCGAGGCAGGAGTTCAGGTTACGCCATTTGAGTTTAAAAACCGGATTGATTTGAATGGTATCAGAAAAATCAGGGCAGTCATCCTGGAAAACAAAATTGATATCCTGCATCTTTTTAACAATAAAGCCGCATCAAACGGAATTCTGGCCTCAATAAATTTACCGGTTAAAATAATCGCTTACAGAGGCATTGTGGCCAATGTCAGCTTTTTCAATCCACTGTCATGGATGACATATCTGAACCCCAAAGTGAATCGCATTATATGCGTGGCAGAAGCTGTAAGAAAATACTTTCTGGAAATGAGACTTCTATGGTATCGAATCCCAAGAAACAAGCCCGTTACAATATATAAAGGGCACAGCCTTGACTGGTATCAGGATAAGCCATCGGATTTGAAAGAATTTGGAATTCCGGAACACGCATTTGTCGTGGGCTGCACAGCGAACATCAGACCGAGGAAGGGGATACATGTGCTAATTGAAGCAACAGAATATCTCCCCTCCGACCTGCCGATACACTTTCTTTTAGTCGGCTACATGAATTCTTCAAAACTGCTGAAACAGATTCAAAAGAGTAAATATAAAGATCAAATACATCTTGCAGGTTTTCGAACTGATGCACCTGCGATACAGGCAGCGTGTAATGCGGTCGTACTCCCCGCATTAAGGAGAGAAGGACTTCCAAAGGTGATCATTGAAGCAATGGCCTATGGCGTGCCGCCTGTTGTGACAAATTCAGGGGGCAGTCCGGAACTGATTGAAGATAATAAAAGCGGATTGATTATACCGCCCGGAGATGCAAAGGCGATTGCCGGGGCGATCTTGTCTTTATTTAAAGATCCTGTTTTATGTAAAAACTTAGGTAAAAATGCAAGGACGCGTATCGCTTCATGTTTCAGAATCGAGGATACTGTTTTAAAAACCAAAAAGCTATATAAAACGCTTCTGGTTTCATGATCAATCCATAGACATGATTTCCCGATACAAATTCAAATTATTTTCAATTGTATTGGCAATGGAAAATCGCTCTACGGTTTCCTTCCCTTTTTTTCCAAGTTTTTTTCTCAATGTATGGTTATTCACCAGCTCTAATATGGACCCTGCTAAGGCATCGGGGTTTCTAGCAGGAACCAGTAGTCCGTTTACCTGATTTTGAATAATTTCCGGTATACCGCCTGCATAAGACCCGATAACCGGCAGGCAGGCCCCCTGAGCGTCAAGAATAGAAGTGCCGAGCCCTTCCATGCAGGAGGCATGAACAAAAATATCAAAATTTTTTAAAAATTTGCCCACATCCGTCCTAAAGCCAGTTAAAATAAAACGACTCCCAAGACCTAATTCTTCCCTTAGCTCAACAATCTGCTGTTCATCAGGACCGCTGCCAACAGCGCAAAAAGTGATATTCTTTTGCCTGTCCAAAACCTTTTTAGCTGCTTTAAGGAGATTCGGATAATCCTTATGCCACGCCATGGCTGCCACGGTGCCAACGACCGTATGGTTTTCAGGAATGCCAAGTTCTTCTTTAAAGTTTAGATCCGGAAAATCATTGTCAAATTTTTTTAAATCAACTCCGGAATATATGATTCGCAACTTATCTTCAGGTATGCCATCCTCTTTTGCCACCTCATATATTTTTTTGGAAATGCACACAAGCCGATCCAGCATTGGTGTCTTATATTTAAAGCGGCTTAAGACATTTTTTCTAATATGAAAATCGACACGACGAACACCGATCAGTTTTAAAGGCCTGAAAAAAAGTTTTGCCCACAGCCCTGTTGCTATGGCATGGGCTGAATGAAGGTGTAATATTTTGAACCCGTGGGTTCGGCAAATGCCGGCTATTCTATAACCGCAAAAAAAATCGATTTCTCCTGCCATTGGGATTGGAAAAACCGGTAAATTTTTTGAACGGCAGTATGTCTCGAATTCTGAACCCGACCGGCAAACAAGGGCGGTTTTATATCCCTTTTTATGCATGCCCTCCAGCAAATATGCCGCCTGCTGCTGGCCTCCTCGCCAGGTTCTTTCAGAGTCTATATGCAATACCTTAATATTCTTATCAATTTTCATATTCGATGTTTAGCATCATGTATAACCCAAAACATAAAAATATAATATTCGCAGCCCAGGCGGCAACAAAAGGCGGAAGGATTTCACCATATCCCAAGGGTAAACAAAAACTGTAAAGTATCCAGTAAAAAAAAGCTATCACGATGCCTACTGTAACGATTGAGGGGATATTATTTTGCTGCTTACTTTTCACTGCAACACCAACACCTATCAGGCTCATAATAATGCAGGCAAACGGAAAAGCAATTTTTGCATGAAGATCAACCTTGTACTTTGTAGCGTCATAGCCTTCTTCTTCAACCTTCCTTATATATGACAGAAGTTCGCTGAAGCCCATTTCACTAGATTTTTTCATTACACGTTTCAAATCTTCCGGAAGAATGTCCAGGTCCTCGTGCTTTTTATCAAAAAATGCCACGTTGTAGTTTCCGGTCTTTTTTTCACGGGAGAGCAACATGACATCATCTAAAAGCCACTTGTCGTTTTTGAATATTCCCTTTTTTGCTTCAATTCTTTTGGTAAGATTAAAGTCATCATCAAAAGTATTGCAGCTTATTCCAAAAATGCTGTTGTCTTTTGGCTTCGTATATTTGATATGGGTAATTTTTCTGTTTCCTTTCGTCCAAATATTTTTTCCCCTTGAAGTGACAATCGATTGCGTTTTTTTTATTTCATTTTCTTTGATTTTGTTTGTCTTAAAAAAAGTGATGGGAACGATAATTTCTGATAGCAAAAAAAGAAATATGCTTAATATAAAACCGGCCACAAGTGTTGATCTGAAAAAGTAGAATGCGCTTATACCGCTGCTTTTCAGAATCAGAATCTCATTATTCCGGTTCATTAAACCGAACACGATGATGAGTGTAAGTAATATAACAGCCGGTATCAGCTGGGCGACCATAAACGGTACTCTGAGCAGTACATATCCAAAGGCTTTTAAGAGCGGCATGCCTGCTCTCAGAAATTTATCCATTGTTCCCAGATAATCCACTGAAACAAATATTCCGATGACAACGATCAATACAATCGAAAAATATTTAAAAATCTCCTTGATTATGTATCTGTTTAATATCTTCATTTAATCTGCTTTATTATGCCGCAGTCGACTGAGAATAATTTTTTTTGCTGTACTAAAAAGAAATAATATATTCGCCGGCCGGTCATTTGCGACCCTCACCAAAAAATAAACACCGAGTACGGTCATAAAAACATTAGGTGCCCACATGCCTATAAAAGGAGGATACATACCGGATTCACTTAATCCCCATCCGATTGAAAGCAACAGATAATAGAGCAGAAAATAAACAAGCGCAACTCCTAATCCCGTTGTTTTTTTTGACGATCTTGTCTGTACACCCAGCGGTACGGCAAGGATGCCAAGCGCGAAACATGCAAGGGGAAAAGAAAATTTCTTGTGAAACTCCATCAGTACCTTTGAGTATTGTTCCCCACGATCATCTGCATTCTCTAAATATTCTCTCACCTCGCTAAAACTCATTTCGATTTCATCTTTTGTAGCTTCCTTGTTTTTAGAAACAGATTGGTTTAGATCCAGTTTCAGTGTATAGGAGTCAAAATGGATCGAATGGGCTGATCGCTTCTCCAGCCCGGTCTGGATAATGCTTCCGTTTTTCAACTTCAAATAATAAGCCCGTTTTAATGGTCCGAGCACCCCCCTTCCGCTGGGAGCGACTATGGTACTGGCAACGCCCCTGGTTCTCTGGTCTTCAATAAAAACATCCAGCAGTTCATGACTTTTAGGATCAATTTTATTGATATAAATCATTACATCATCGAACTTGTCGTTGAACGTTCTTTCCTTTAGTCCGATTTCAATATTGGAAGAGATAACATCGAACAAAAGACTTTTTAAAGCAGTCTGCCCCCTGGGCATGCCGTAAAACGTCATCAACCCGGTAAGCATGCATCCCATCAAGCAAAAAATAATGACTGGCGGAAGCAATCCATATATACTTAAACCGCTGCTGCTAAGGGCAACAATTTCATTTTCACTGGACATCTGCAGAAAAACAAGAAGAATGGAAATCATAACCGCCATTGGAATAATAAAGATCAGAAATGACGGCAGTGAATAAGCCAGCATGAATAAGAAAGATGAAATGCCGACCCCGTAATTAACAATGAAATTTGTCATTTCAAGCATCTGTTTCATCAGCAAAACAAAAGAGAAAAAAAACAGGTTGATCGCGAAAAGAGGCACCAGCTGCTTAAAAATGTATCGGTTAACTATTGTATTTATTTTCATCAATTTTCAACAAACCCTTTGCTCTCTGCATGAATGCCCAAACTTGATAATACAACCGCCAACATAATCACATAAAAACTGATGTTAATATTCCTTCCAAATATCGATTCCGTCAAGCCAAAATGCATAAAACCGATGATGAGAATAATACCCGCATACGCGATATCTCTTTGGAGCCGGCCCTTTCCAGCATACGAAATCATCAACCATAAAGGAACAACAAAAACGCCAAATATGGCTAAAAGCCCTATTATGCCGCACTCTGCCATAACATAAAGATACAGACTATGGGGTTGGCTATATTTGGCGATGACATCACTTATATCTCCTTTATCAATCATCCTCAGAACAATCGGTTTAAAATTACCCACCCCTGCGCCCGCTAAAGGATGCTGTTTAAAAATTTCCCATGCCGCCTTCCATCCCTCCAGACGTTCGCCGATGCTGGTTTGATTGCGATGACCTGCCTGATATTCACTCCACTCATTTTTCATATCCTGAATACGTTCCGCAACTCCAGTACCCTTTATGTGATAAGCGGAAAACGACAGAATGCATGCGATGAGACATAGTAATAAGCGCGGCCATATTTTGATCCGGTTGCCAAGGTAGAAAAAAATAATAACTGCAAAAGCCGGGAAAGCAATCCAGGCACCTTTTGACCCGGATAGCAGACAGGCGATGCTACCCAGAAAAAAAGCAACTATGGGGATAACAGCATAAGCGTTATATTTTTGTCGAAAATAATCGATGCTCGTAAGACTCATAAATGCCATGACGATCACCACAATTTTCGTCAGGCGCATTGCTTCCTG
>CAZTYY010000097.1:0-11875 GCA_964617785.1 uncultured Desulfobacterales bacterium
ATTTTCCTCTCTTACTAATAAAATTGTTAGGCAATTTAATTGACTGTAATAGCAAAGCATAACGAATCAAACGAGTCAACACTTTAAAAATCAGCAATTCTCGGTGAAAGGGTTTTTCCCAATAAACTTTGGGTGTTTACTGGACGCCATCCAATTTTAGTAAGTTTAAATGGATAAATGAGGCAAAGCAAGTTCAAAACGATGAAAAAAGTAACCGGAAAGGGGTCAAGTCTGCAGAACCGATAAAAATGTTGTTTTTAATTTATTTTGCAATAAAAGAGAAAATGAACTAATTGGATTCATGGCAGTTTTTTATAGTAAAACATGAAATGCCTTAGGTTTTGACATAGACTTCTGAATTGAGAAATGACACTTTATGAATAACTACAAAGGATAACATGCCGGTAAAAGACAGTAGCAAATCAAATAATATCAGAAACCTTAAAGAAAAAAGAATCCGAAAAGTAACTTGGATTGGACTAATATTAAATATTCTTTTATCATTCTTTAAAATAATTGCAGGGATTTATGGAAAAAGCCAAGCTGTGCTTGCCGATGGCATACACAGCCTTTCAGACACAACAACAGATATTGCCGTTATAGTCGGGTCATATTTTTGGTCAAAACCTCCGGACAGTTCACATCCATATGGGCATAAACGTATAGAAACAATCGTTTCTATATTTATCGGAGTTGTACTTTTTGTGGCAGGTGCAGGAATTGGACTGAAAGCGATATTCACATTACATGAAACGCATTCGAGTTCTCCAAGATGGATTGCATTATTGGCAGCAATACTCTCAATTATCTGTAAAGAAATCCTTTATCAATGGACTGCAGCAACTGGTAAGAGGATTAAAAGTTTGTCATTATCAGCAAATGCGTGGCATCATCGTCTTGATGCAGTAAGCTCAATTCCTGTTTCAATTGCAGTAGGCGTATCCATTTTATGGCCCACCTGGAGTTTTATTGATCATGTAGGTGCGATTTTTGTTTCATTGCTGATACTATATGCAGCTTTAAAAATAGCTTTTACAGGCTTCAAGGAATTACTTGATTCAGGAGCACCAAGAGAAATATGTGAAAAAATTAAAACAATAGCTCTTAAAAACCCATCAGCACATCAAGTCCATGGCATTCGAACCCGCTATGCTGGAAATAGCCTTCAAGTTGATTTACATGTTGTAGTTGATGGTTCAATGACGGTTTACGAAAGTCATCAATTGGCTGACGATATAGAAAAACGGATTTTAAATGAAGGCCCTGATGTTGTGGATGTTGTGGTTCATATTGAACCTATGGAGTCAGCTGTTCCTGAGGACCAATGCATTATTTAAGCATGAATTAAAAAGATATTATCTTTATTTATTGCTTCTGAGATTTCAATTGAATTTTTTTGTGCGTTATAATATCTTTTCCGATCACAACCTCTATAAAAAATTTGCACCTGTGATTTCCCGACGGTTCATGTTGAACAAGTAAAAATTGAGTCAAATAATAGTACGGAATGCATTATGAAGGAAAATTTTAATCCAATAAAAAAGAAGTTTCAGCTTTACCTACACACACTTATTAGTATTACAGGTATATACTTATGGTGGCTGATATACAACAGACTGCAAGGGCTATCATCGTGGTTAACCTATGGGTTATTACAAATTGAAAAAGGTTCTCAAACCCAGACTGATAGGCATTTTTATTTGTGTCGTTGGAAGTGGAATCCTTATTGTAGGATATTTGTTTAATATCGTGATTTAACAGGCTGAAAGCACAATTATTTAATGGGAGGAAAAATGAAGATAATGATATTAAAATGTGGTTGAGCAGCTAACCGCTCTAAGAAGATTCTCTGAACAGAGCATATTTTATATAGAGGAAAGTGTAAAAATGAAATATTTCATATCCCATATAGTGACAGCTACAATCGGCCTTTTGTTTTTGTTCGGAACAGCATATGGTGCGAATGAATCCCAGGAGTTTAACAATCTTCCGGTAAAAGATATGGTTACCATGATTGATCTGGGCGCAAAAAAATGCATACCATGCAAAATGATGGCGCCCATCCTTGAAAAATTGGAAAAGGTCTATAATGAAAAAGCTGTTATATCTTTTATTGATGTCTGGCAGCATCGTGAACAGGCAAAGCGATTTAAAATCAGGGCTATTCCGACACAGATATTTTTCAACAGAGATGGAAAGGAAGTATACCGTCATGTCGGTTTTTTGAGCGAAAAAGAGATTGTGTCTCAGTTAAAAAAAATGGGCGTGGAACTACCAAAATAAAGAAAATATAAAATGACGAATAATCATTATGTTTGAATCTTTTTTTATTACCATTAACCAGTGGATTTCAGGAGGGACAACACTTGCCGCTGTCGGTTGTTTCCTATGGGGGATGGTGAGTGTTCTGCTGAGCCCATGTCATATGGCATCAATTCCACTGATTGTGGCCTATGTGGGAGGTCAGCAGCAGATACTTAAACCAAAACAGGCAGGTGCATATTCTGTGGCTTTTACCATTGGCCTTTTTATCACAATCGCTTTGATCGGTGTCATTTGTGCCCTATTAGGCCGTATGTTGGGAGATATTGGCAATTACTGGCAAATACTGATCGGAGGTATACTGATTTGGGTGGCATTAGGTATGCTTGGTGTGGAAAAATGTTCAATGTCGGGTAGTTTGCTGTATCGTTTAAATTTGAGAGGAGTATTTGGTGCGTTTGTTTTGGGATTAGCTTACGGGGTTTTGTCAGGTTCCTGCACATTTGGGTTTATAGCACCTATATTGGCAATTATCACTGTTCAACAAAAAGTGGCCACCGGAATACTGTTTATCATCCTTTTTGCCATCGGTCACTGTCTGCCAATTGTTGTTGCCGGGAGTTCGACTGTCGTCGTGAGAAAGTTGATTGAAAACACTGCTTGGCAGGGAGCGGGAAACATATTTAGAAAAGGCGCAGGCACTATCATCGCTCTGTTAGGCATATATTTTATAGTGAATTCTTTTATTTTAACTTAATTACCTTAAGGTGTCGCATTGATGGCTGAGATAAAACAACTTTCTTTTTTAGACAGGTTTTTAACATTGTGGATATTTCTGGCCATGTTTGTCGGTGTGGGCGGTGGTTATCTTTATCCTGGCATTCGGGATGTAATCAATCATTTCCAGGTGGGGACCACCAATATTCCTATTGCTATTGGGCTGATACTAATGATGTACCCACCCCTTGCGAAGGTTAAATATGAACAACTCGGGCATGTTTTTAAGAATTACAAGGTGTTGATTCTGTCCCTGGTTCAAAACTGGATTATCGGCCCGATACTGATGTTTTTGCTGGCCATCGCCTTTCTTTCCGGCCATCACGAATACATGGTGGGGCTGATTCTTATAGGTCTTGCAAGATGCATTGCAATGGTAATTGTCTGGAATGATCTTGCGTCGGGAGATACTGAGTATTGTGCAGGGCTTGTGGCCTTCAATTCAATCTTCCAGGTCCTGTTTTTTTCAGTATACGCATATATTTTTATAACGGTCGTACCAAAGTGGATCGGGCTTGAGGGTACAATCGTGAATATCTCAATTGGCCAGATAGCTGAAAGCGTATTTATCTATCTTGGCATCCCTTTTATCGCGGGTCTTGTTACGCGTATCATTGGTCTGAAAATAAAAGGAAAGGAATGGTATGAGCAAAAGTTTATTCCCAAAATCAGCCCAATTACGCTGATCGCTCTTCTTTTTACTATTTTGGTAATGTTTTCCCTGAAAGGAGAATATATTGTTCAGCTCCCGCTGGATGTAATCCGGATAGCTATTCCTTTATGTATTTATTTCGTTATTATGTTTTTTGTTTCTTTCTTTCTCTCAATGAAAGCCGGGGCAACATACGAACAATCAACATCCCTTAGTTTTACTGCAGCTTCAAACAATTTTGAACTGGCAATTGCCGTGGCAGTAGCTGTATTCGGCATTGACTCCGGTCAGGCTTTTGCGGCTGTAATAGGCCCCCTTGTAGAGGTTCCGGTTTTGATTGCCATGGTTAATGTTGCCTTCTGGTTTAAGCGGAAATTCTTCTTACATACAATTGAAACGCCAACAGGAATACGCCATCTTCACAAGCGGCCGTATGAATAAGCATACATGAAAATTGTTTTTGCCTTACTCATTATTCTATTTCTCGTGTTTAGTGGATATCATTTAACTTTTCGCAGTTTAAGGATGCCGCTTTTTGCCAGAAAGTTTTATCTGACCGGAACCGAGTTTCTTTTTATAGGACTCTTTCTTGGGCCTCAATTTCTAAATCTTTTAGATCCTGAGACATTAACTGGATTGGAGCCTTTGAGTTCTCTTCTGCTTGGATGGATAGGTTTGCTTTTTGGGTTCCAATTTGAAATTTCCAAGCTTAAACGATTTCGTTCGGATTTTTTTCTGGCTGCTATCATTGAAGGGCTATTGACCTTTATCGTGGTTTTTTGCGGAGTGTATTTCACACTTCCTTTTTTTATAAATATCGCCGGGCCAATTAAAATAGTTGCTGTCCTTACACTATCGGCAGCAGCCACCTGCACCGCACAGACCGGCATTGCCCTGTTTGCTACTGATTTTATTGCAAAACATCAAAATACCGTAAAGCTGCTAAGATATATTTCAAGCATTGACGGTTTGGTTGCACTTTTAGTGTTCAGCCTTGCATTTTGCTTTCAACCATTCTTGTTTACAGAATCTTCCTTTATAAGGGAACTTGGACAGGAAGCCCTGGTCGGTATCGTATCATTCACATGCCTTCTCCTTCTATATCTACTTTTTCTTACCCAGCGCCGGGATGAAAGTGAACTCACACTTGTGGTAATCGGTATGGCTGTATTTACAAGTGGAATAGCTTCGGTTATAAATTATTCTCCCCTTATTGCCAATTTTTTTATGGGCTTTTGCATCGTAAATCTTTCCCGGGAAAAGGAGCGAATCTATAATATCCTGATTACTGTTGAAAAGCCTGTTTATCTTCTTTTGCTGGTTTTTCTTGGTAGTGTATGGAGATTGGAATCGATTTGGATCATCTTTATTGCCGGGGGCTACTGTTTATTTCGAGGCTTTGGGAAATTCATCGGAGGATATACCATCACTCGTTTAAGCAACAGGTTAAAGCATCAACCCGCCATCTTGGGTTTTGGATTGCTTGAACAGGGAGGGCTTACATTTGCTATTATATTTGATTTCCAAAAAGGCTTTCCTTTTGAAAATGCATCTTTTATTATCAGCCTTGCACTTTTGGCTATCATATATAATGATTTTTTAAGCCCCCATTTGCTTGGCCACTTATTGAAAGAGGACAGATAATGGCCTTAATTCAAAAACGAGAGAACCTGACAGTCTATTTTTTTATGCTTGTTATCATGACGATCTTGGCATTATGGCTGAAAAGCATCGAGATTGAATCAAGTTGGCATAGAGCCGGACTGATAAATGTGTCTTTAGGATTTGTTTTATTAGCTGCTTACATTAGTTCCAAAATTCTTAAAATCGTTCGGCTCCCCCTTATAAGTGCTTGTATATTCATGGGAATTATTGTCGGTCCATATGTTTGCTCATTCCTCACATCCAATATGGTTGAACAGCTCAAATTAGTAGACGATCTTGCTTTAAGTTTTATTGCTCTTACCGCAGGAGGAGAACTAAGTTTGCAATCTTTTACAAAACGACGAAAAGCAATTGCACTGAACATCATTTTGCTAACATTGTTTGTTTTTACTCTTGTATTTATATTCATTGTTTCTAGTAGCGACTTTTTTGAGTTCACTAGAAATCTTTCTTCAATTAAGATCATCGTACTTGCCATTCTTTTAGGTATTGTGGCTATAGCGCGATCTCCTTCGTCAGCCATTGCAATTATCAGCGAATGCCGAGCTGCAGGAACGTTTACAGATACGGTGCTTGGGGTTACCGTTGTCATGGATTTGCTGATCATTATCTTTTTTACATTTGCTTTGGGCATATCAAAAATTATAATCGTGGGCAGTAGCGCTGTGGATATCCAAGTGTTTTTAGCATTATCCTTGGAGATGATAACTTCTCTTTTTATTGGTGTAGTAATAGGCAAAGGGATCGCATTTTATATAAAACGGGTTGGTCATGACCTTCCCCTGTTTTTGCTTTTTATGGCTTTTGCCGTGACCAAGACCTCTTTGTGGCTGACCCATTTTATGGAAGATCATTTTCATATTTTTCTGCACCTGGAACCCTTGCTGATCTGCATGAGCGCTGGTTTCTTTGTTAGGAATTTTAGTGCTTTTGGATCCCATTTTATGGAAAATCTGGATCGCCTATCCCTGCCTATCTATGTGCTCTTTTTTTCAATGACAGGCGCAGCTCTTAATCTTGAGTCGTTACGTCTATGCTGGCCACTGGCATTGTGTATAGTGCTGGTGCGGATGATAGGAATTTTTTGCGCCACGTGGGTTTCAGGAAAAATCAGCCATGATCCGCCAAACTACAGTCGATATGCATGGATGGCTTATTTAACACAGGCCGGTGTTGCCATTGGGCTAGCTCAACTCGCTCAACGGCAGTTTCCGGAAATCGGCGTTTACCTGATCACCATCGTACTCGCAGTAATCTCAGTGAATCAAATCATAGGACCAATAACATTTAAAATAGCCCTGAATATTGTGAAAGAAACTGGAAAACGTTAAGCAAACCCTATGGGATGAGGAGTTTTAACTGCGTTTCTTACGACGGCCTTTTGGTTTCTTTTTATTAGATTACCCGCGTTGGTCTTTATCTGTTTCCTGGCCTAGATGACCAAAACCTGCTAAGGGCGTCACAAAATATACACCTTGATCGGGTTTTCCTGTTTCATTGCAGATCTTTTCAAGAAAAGATATGGCAAGATCCAAGAGTTCCCGGTTTTCAATTGTAGTAAATATGGTTTTATTGTGGGACATTCCGCCGCTGGTAAGGGCGCGGAAACCTGCGAAGATGGGTATATGATGACTTATTAATTGGAGAGATCCTGTGGTTTCAGCTACTGTGGCATCTGTAATACCAAGATCCAACCAACCGGTGATAAGCTCATCGAGTATTTCCTCATTATTGATTACAGCTGTGAGAAGGTACACATATCACCTGCATTGAATTAAATGTCTCGGAAATTCTATAATTGAGATGTCATGCAAAAGATAATTTTCCCTCTAAGTCTTTAATATCTCCCCATAATTTCATGGAGTCACCGGACGTATTTACCATCTGAACGAAATCAGTGTTTTTGTAAAGCCTGGAAATCCTCGCGAGTAATCTAAGGTGTAATGTTGTTTTGTCTTCAGGAATTACCAATGCAAGAACAATGTCTACAGGAAGATTATCAAGGGCATCAAAATCGATTGGTTCTGCCAGACGAATCAAGAAAACAGCCGGATCCTTCACTTCCATGCTGGTTGTGTGGGGAAATGCAATACCACCACCTACACCTGTGCTCATGGTTTGTTCCCGAGTATGCAAACCTTCATAGATTAAAGCAGAGTCTTTAGCAACACCATGAACAACACAAGTATCAGCTATAAAACGCAGTACTGATTCCTTGTTTGAAAGTAGTGAATTTAAAAAAATATACTCAGACTTTAGATATTCGCAGATTTCCATGATCAATAAATTTTAGGGAGTCATATCGGTTAACATCACTATAGTATTCAATAAAATAATTTTCTTAAACACTATATTCACTCGACAGTCAAGAGTTCCTTTAACAGTTTGTTGGCACCCTCCAACCTCTATTGCTTCAATAAAAACTGAAAATGAGATAAATAAAAAATCTTAAAGTCTCATTCTCAAAAAAAGTATCTGACACCAATACCTCCTTCAAGGTCAAAATCGGTATCTGGTGTTAGATTTAAGACAGGCACAAGTTCAATGAATGCCCCCACTGGAATGTTTTTGAACTGGTATTCGGCACCGATGGGTATTCGAACTCCAAACTTATCATCTTTATTTTCTTTTTCTCTGTTTATAAATCGAAGGCCTCCACCAAAATACAGCGGCAGTTTTCCTTCAGGCACTTGTATAAGGTCATACACATGATAGATACAGGATCCATAAATATGAAATTCATTGTCACCACTTGTTTCCCATCCAAGGCCGCCATCGATAGAAAGTTTGGGATCAAGGTTGTATTTAGCTGTTAATCCTGTGGGTTGCCCAGCGATTACGCCGACACCGAACAAATATTTTTTAAAAAACGAATCGTTAGATTTCTGAGAAGCAGCGCCATTAGATTCCTGAGCAAAAGAACCATTGGGCAATAAAGAGATAGTCAGAAAAATTAGGAGGACAGTTATTTTTTTCATAATTCCTTTTACCTTTTGTTTTAGTTTCAAGTTTTCCTATATCCTATAATTAATAATAAGTCAGATAGAACAAACTATAAAAGAGACACCTATGAGTCAAGAATTAATACCGGCAAAAAGTCAAAATATTTGATCAGATGTTTCAAAACGGATTTTCTGTACATAATGTGTTTTTTCCGAGCTGTTCACCACTCCCACTTTAATCCTTGTTTTGAGTTTAAAAGTAAGATATCAAAATTTATGCGAGATATATACCTGTAATGGGAAGCCGTAAACGGAAGAAGAGATATGGCGGTATTTGAATATAAAGCGTTAGATACAAAAGGAAAAACTGTAACCGGTATCATCGATAGTGAAAGTGCGCCTGCAGCACGCCAGAAACTCCGCACATCCGGTATCTTTCCTGTGGATATCAAGGAGGCATATGACCGGACGACAGGAAAGGAATCAGAAGGTCTTTCTTTTTTCAAACCGCTCAAACGAGTGCGGCAGTCTGAAATCACAATGATGACAAGGCAGCTTTCAACGCTTATTGGGGCCGGTTTTCCGCTTGTATCTGCAATTTACACCCTGGTACCCCAGGCCGAATCCCATACGTTAAAAAAAATACTGTCCAAGATTAAAAACTCCATCGAAGAGGGAAAAAGTTTTGCGGGTGCGCTATCCATTTATCCTGACATATTCTCACCCATTTACATCAACATGGTTCGTGCAGGAGAATCATCGGGTACGCTTGAGATCGTCCTGGACCGGCTGGCAGATATCACTGAAAAACAACAGAGCCTGAACAATAAAATTAAATCGATTATGGCCTATCCGACAATTATGGCCGTCCTGGGAACCACTGTTCTGTTTTTCCTTCTTGCGGTTATTGTTCCAAGGCTGACCGCTATTTTCGCCGATGTAAACCAGGCACTGCCGCTAACTACAAGAATATTAATTGAAGTTAGCGATATTCTCAAATCGAGCTGGTGGTTATTTCTTTTTCTGGCTGCAGGAGGTGTGATTCTATTTCGTTATGTTAAAAAGACATCTAAAGGCAGGCATACCATTGATAAAATATTCCTCAAACTTCCACTTGTCGGCCCTCTGGTCAAAAAACTTGCTGTTGCCCGTTTTGCCAGAACACTCGGTTCACTTCTTGAAAACGGCGTTCCCATGCTCTCCGCCCTTGACATCGTAAAAAATATTGTCGGCAACGTAATCATTGCAGACTCGGTTGAATCATCGGCAAAAGAAGTCGAAAAAGGATACGGGCTGGGCAAGGCCCTGGAGGCAGATAAGATCTTCCCTTATCTGTCAGTGCAAATGATACAGGTGGGGGAACAGAGTGGTGAGCTTGAGGCAATGCTTTCCAAAATCGCCGATGTATTCGAAAACGAAGTCGAATCCACCATGGTAAGCCTCACCTCGCTCCTTGAACCATTAATCATTCTCATCATGGGTATTGTTGTTGGCTTTGTAGTCCTTTCAATCATACAGCCGATCATGGAGATGAATCAGCTTGTAAGATAAAAACAAAATTATTTTTTAATAAATGCAACGGCTGCCCGCAGCCTCCTGACTGTTTCTTCCTTTCCAAGAACTTCGATCATTTCGAATATGCCCGGACTTACTGTTTTTCCTGTAAGCGCCACCCGGGCCGGCTGGGCGACTTCCCCAAGCTTTTGGCCTGTCTTTTCCATGACTTCCCTAAAAGCATCCTCAAGGGATTGCTCATCCATTTTCTCCATGGCTCCGATCCGGTCGGCCAGCAGCTCAAGCGCTTCAAGGGATGAATCCGTTAAATTTTTCCGTGCTGCTTTTTCATCATAAATCACATCTTTTTGATAATAAAACTCGGCACTTTCAGCCATTTCCATGAGCGTTTTGCTCCTTTTGTTCAGTGTGCCGATCACTGATTCAAGGTATTCGTCTTGTCTGGCATCAATTCCCCGTGCCTGAAGAACCGGCATTAAGTAACCGGCAATCTTCGACTTTGAATCCTTTTTAATATGCTCGGCATTTAAGGCAAGAAGTTTATCAGTGTCAAAAACCCCCGCTGAACTGCCAAGGTTGTCGAGTGTAAATTTTTCTACCAGCTCATCCTTTGAAAAGAATTCCTGATCACCAAAAGACCACCCCAGGCGAACAAGATAGTTCAGAAAAGCGTCAGGCAAGTACCCCATATCCCTGTATGCTGTGACAGACATGGCGCCGTGACGTTTGCTCAAACGTGTCCTGTCATTACCGAGTACCATGGGAACATGCCCGTAAACCGGCAAAGGGCTCCCTATAGCTCTGTATAAAAGAATCTGCTTGGGCGTGTTGCTCACATGGTCATCACCCCTGATGACCGTATTAATATTCATTGTAATATCGTCGACAACCACTGCAAGATGATAGGTGGGCGTTGCGTCGCTACGCTGAATAACAAAGTCTTCAATCTCCTTGTTATTAAAAACGATATTCCTTTTTACGACATCATCAAGAATAGTTGTCCCGGTAAGGGGTGTCTTGAAACGCACCACAGCCCCTTCAGAATTTGAAAGACCTTTATCCCTGCATGACCCGTCATATCCTGCCTTTCCTCCTGCTGCCATTCCAGCCTTTCTCATGGCAGCGACCTGTTCCTGAGTGCAGGTGCAGTAATATGCGTTACCGGTATCAAGGAGTTTTTGGATATAGTCCCTGTAAATATCAAACCGTTCAGACTGATAATAAGGGCCATCATCCCAATCAATGCCGAGCCACTCAAGCGCTTCAAAAATGGCATCCACGGATTCTTTTGTAGAACGAGCCGCATCTGTATCCTCTATCCTTAATACAAAACGTCCTTTCATATGACGCGCATAAAGCCAGTTAAAGAGAGCTGTCCTGGCACCTCCCACATGGAGATATCCGGTTGGACTCGGAGGAAATCGTGTAATTATTTCTTTCATATTGCTACTCCATTATTAAAACCTGTTTAGTGTTTAGAAAAAATTGGTATATTAGCATACCATTTTCCCATGTACAAGATTGCAAAACAGAAAGGTCTGCGACAAGGTAATTGTTGTTTACGGCGGCAAGTACTGCTATGTCAATGTTGATGACCCGTTGAGAGTCATGCAGACGATAATTGAAGAACAGGGACCAGGTAAAAATTTTAAGACAATAGCTTTTCTTCACAGATATCTTGTAATAACGATTATATTTTACTGAAATAAAAAGGAACAGGCGGTGGTATAAATGGGTAAATGTATAAATCATCTGGATCGGGAGACGAGTTTTTTATGCTCAAAACATAATATCTACATGTGCGAAGAATGTCTTGAATGCCGTGATCCTGACATTTACTGTAAATTCCGCTCATCATGCCCTGTGTGGTTTATGACAAAAAAGAAAAAGGGGTTGGATGAGGAAGAAAAGATCGAAAAAGAGGTCAAACAATACAGGGTTGTGTTCAGGCCGTTTGGCCTGAATGGCATTGATTTTATCAAACATATCCAATTTCAAAACCTGATTATACAGAAAGAGGACGGCATGAAAAGCCTGATTTTGTGTAGAGGCCGCCACCTTT
>CAZTYY010000098.1:0-11546 GCA_964617785.1 uncultured Desulfobacterales bacterium
CTTTGTCTGCAGTGTCGATTTGATAATGCCCTTTTTCGTTTCGTCCTGCGAGCTTCTTTGCAATGTCAACAATCGACTGAAGCGCTTCAGGGGTGATGTTGACATTCACATTAACGGTTATCGTTTCTTTTGATCCGGACATCAGGTTTTTCTCCTTAATGATAGTCGTGTGTTCCCATAACAACCTTGATTCCGGTTTTCCCTTCAATAATTTTTGCCATCTCTTCAGCATTAGAATAGGGGCATCCTGGTTTTGCATTTACAAGACATGAGCTTAAATGAATGACATCAGGTTTTATTTCAGACAGCTTCATGGCCATGCCCATGTTCGGAATAAGTGTTCTTCCGGGACATTCGCATTTGACAAAAGAGACAACTGACGATGGCTCATCAAATTTTCCTTCTCCAAGAGCAGCAGCTTTAAGGCATCGCCACTCACCCGGGCAGCCGTAACCACTGTCCATATAAGCACCACATCCTACCACAGTTACTTTTTTCATGTTTTTCTCCTTTTCATTTAAAGCTTTTATTTAATATTAATATTTATCATCTGTCTTTGTTATCAAGAGATTTGTCTGTTATATATGGTTTAATATCAAGTATAGGTGTTCCATCAAGCATATCAATTCCTTTTACATATATAATGTTTTTGTCGATCCGGATCATTTTCAGGACAGACATGCCGATCGGATTGGGCCGAAAAGGTGAACATATACTAAAAACACCCATTTCTTCAGTTTTATGTTTTGGCTTCTGGATAAGAAACTGATGTGAAAATGCAGGACTTTTATGAAAATGAAAAATCACGACAATTAATTGGCCGGGTTTTATATCCCTTAGTCCATCCAGATATTTTTTATTAATATGGAGGGAACCTTCAACATCAGAAATGGTCCAGTGACGGGGGATCTGTTCTGTTTCAGTATGCACAAATCCTATAGGTTCCATTTCAATTCGCATATATCACTTTTATTCCTTTTTTAATTTTTCATGAAAAACACTATTTATTTTTTTCCACACATTTTATCATATACTTGTTAAGCGCTTCCTGTAGAGTCTCTGCAGCAAGAAAAGCGCAATGTTCTTCTTCTTTTGATAAACTGCCGAGTTTTTGTAAAATAGTTACACCTGTGATATCCGGCAATTCATCAGGGCTTTTTCCGATAGCTGATTCCGCAAGAGTTGCATTTTGGCTGTTCTGACAAATTTGAGACAATTATTTCACTGTTTTTTCCACATTCAAGACATAAATAATCGAATATCGGCATAACCACATCCTTTTTTGACAGAGTTGTTTTAACTGAAAAATATTAAACCCAGTGTCCATCCACATTGGCGCTGTCGGCTGGTTTCAGTTCATTGTTTTTAAATTGCTGAAGAGCATCTGCAATCCGGCCTTTTGCACCGATGATTTTTTTTATGCCGATCTTATCCAGAATATTAAATGCTTTAGGCCCGCAGTTCCCTGTAATGAGAACTTTGACGTTATTGTCAACAATCGTTTTCGCAGCCTGAATTCCGGCTCCCTGGGGCAAATTAAGGTTCTGAGTGTTTTCCACGACACTATATTCCATGGTTTCTGAGTCAATTATGATAAAATTTTTCGCGCGTCCGAAACGTGGGTCAATGTCTGCGGTCAAATCTTTTCCTGATGATGTAATCGCAACTTTCATTATTAATTTCCTCCTTTATCTTACACTTGCACTGCATTTTTTTGGGAATCGACCTGATTAAGCCAATCACCGTTATGAGCATATACTCAAAATGAAAAATAATGATTTTTCTGTGGCATGTCAAGTTTTTTTTATGACAACTTTTTTTATGATAATTCGTAACTATTTATCAGGTCTTTAAAAGTGTATAATTTTTGCAGATTGAAAATTACTACCTGAACTGATATATTTAAAATAGATGGCTTCGTAAAAAGTCCAATATCTGCGTTGCACTACATCCCTCGTCACTGCCGCCCACTCAATCCGCATTCTTGCCGATTATATCCACAAACACCCGGATTCTATTATTTGGGGTAAGGAAGAAGACGAATAAATAGATATGATCTGTTTCGTCGGTGGCAAACGATCACTGGAAGTCTATTTAATATATTTCGTGGCTATAAAATAGACAGAATCTGCATGTTCGATAAAAACATTCACATAGAGTGCGCTGCCGGCGGATGCGGTGACCTTATTCAGGTTAATAAGGCCGTTTGCATCGGAATTTATCTTTCTGATAATTTTCATTTCAGACGTTTGCAGGAGAAGCATCTCATCTGCCGCAGGTTCATATTCACCGCATGGCATAATCCGACCGGTGTTCATTGTTCCTATCTTTTTTATCGTACTTCCGCGGCTTTTTTCAAAACCTCTCATTATCAGCGGCAGGCCGACCCTTGGAAATATGATCCCTATCGGTGCTAAAACTGTTGCAGCAGAACCTCTGACATCCTGGATGCGCTTTCTTTCATGTGCGAGTTTTTCCACTTTCTCAAAACAGAATTTTCGTTTGGAAAGAAGATATGCATCGGAGTTTGCTTTTTTGGAAAGATTATAAATATATCCCGCTGTTTCCCCTGGAATGGATTCACCTTTGGTGATTTTGGTGATGTAAGTTTTATTCGGATATGCACAACCGATCACCGTAATGCAAATTAACAGGATAAAAACAGTTTTAAGGTATCTAACCGTCATAATAACGTCCTTTCAGCATAACATTGTCTTCTCTATTTCATATCTATGGAACTGTTTTCAAAATGGGAAACATTCCCTTTGAGCGCATGATTTCTATTCCCCATTTTGACAGTCCAAAATTAATCGCTGCCTTGGCCGTTCCTTTCGGCTCACCTTTGGTAAGGAAGGAAAAAGTTTGATATAGCGAATAGTCTTTGTCCTTTGGGGACAAACCGTCTACTTTGATTATTTTAATATCGTCATTTTCAGCAATTGCACCCTGAGCGACAAATGAAATCGCACCGGGTATATGCCTGATGCCTTTAATGGCCTTTGTTGCCTGATAGGTGATAAAGTCGTATCGTATGTTTTTAACACGCATCACCTGTTCCTTAAAGTTTTGAAAAGCGCCGGTATCTTTACCAGGAACAATCAGGATGATATCCTGGTCCGGTCCACCTAGTTTTTGCCAGTTATCAATGCTGCCGCTGAAAATCGCCCTCAATTGTTTTGTCGACAGGTTATCGATATTGCACGGTTCGGTCGGTGAAAACTGTTTGTTGGCAATGATGGCCATGGCATCCCGGCAGAAAGGGATCTCTACATAGCCGTTTGCTTTCATGTCATATGAAATCTGTTGTTCTGTAATGGCAATGTCACAGACGTCGTTAATCAATCTGTTGATGGCAACCTGGGAAGGACCGACGTAAGTTTGTGCATGGTATCCGGTCATTGTTTCGTACTTTACTAATATCTCTCTTCCATACGCTTGAGCCACCTGCGAAGATATACTTGCACGTACGATTTTAGTAGCATGAGCCGTGAAGACAGATGCTATAGTTAAAGAAAATATGAATATAGTCACAATTTTAAAGGCGTATACCGATTTTCGCATCGTATTTCTCCTAAACGTTATGAGTTATGATGTGTTTCGTATTTTGTCGTATTTTGTATAATGTTTAGTAGCAGATAACTAAATTCATTGCAAATATATTTTCCATCAGAGGCAGGAGAATGTATCAATGCCACTGGAGTTAAAGCCAGGCGGAATCAAATCTGTTTTAAGAGAAAAAACACCATATATATTTTAAAGCTGGAATGAAAATGCACACAACAAGGATCCATTTGATGACTCTGGCTGAAACAAATTTTTGAAATCTTGCGCCGCAATACATCCCGGCAAATCCACCCAAGCCAAAAAGAAGGCCCAAAGCATAGTCAGGTGCAACCACTTGATTTGGATAATATGGAGCGATAAGCTGATAAAAAAGAACACCGCCCACGGATGTGACAAAAGTACCCATTAATGTTGCACCGGCTATGGTAAAGACAGGAAGACCGAAAAAAGTTACAAAGAAGGGAGCAATGATTGCGCCGCCGCCTATCCCGTAAATCCCGCCTACAATTCCGACAAGAAAACTTAATCCCATTATTCCTGGAATGTTAATTTTAAAGGTATGGCCGGAGAATTCATATACGATATAAGAAAATGAAAATTTTTGTACTATAACTTTTTGCCTTTCTGATGCCCGTGCATGTTTGTGGGGCCTTGTACGAAGGCTGTCCTCATTAACCGATTGTCGGAATTGCTCTTCCGCCTGGATTTGATTCTTTTGATTTTTTTTTGGTTTGAACTGGTTTTGGATAAGCTTTGTTCCGACATACAATAGGACAAGGCCTGCGAATAATTTGAAATGCCTTGGGTCTGGAAGATATTGAATGCGGAGAATTGCTCCTATAAAAACGCCCGGTAAGGTTCCGATAACAACCACCAGGGTCAGAGGCCAGATCATGCGTCCTTCTTTAATATAACGATATACTCCGCTTGGAATAGCAACAATATTAAACAGCTGGTTCGTGGCACTTACTGAAGGTGTAGTAAAACCAAGAATACTGACCTGGAAAGGCAGTAAAAGAAACGCGCCCGAGACACCGCCCATGGAGGTGAAGAATGAAATTGTGAAAGCAACAATCGGTGGAATCCAGGGACTTATTTCAATACCGGCTACCGGGAATAACATATATCCTCGTTTCAAGTGACATTGATATAACGTATCGACACTGTGTTTGCTTATGCTGTTAACCAGTTGTTATTAACCAGTGGTTATTAAATAGCTAATATAGACAGCATAACATAACAATAGAATAAGGCCGTCTTTTTTTGTGATAGTGTAGTCATTTCTCATCATCAGCCATGGCAGAAAACTGATAAACATCATAGCGCAATAGTCGATTATTAACCCGCTTTCTATAAAACCTCCTGGGATAGGGATCGGTCTTATGAGCGCCGCAGCCCCGATGACACTTAACAGGTTAAATACATTGCTTCCAACGAGATTGCCTATGCTGATATCCAGTTCTTTCCTCATGGCTGCAACAACAGATGTTGCCAGTTCCGGAAGCGAAGTCCCGAATGCCACAATTGTCAAACCGATAAATTTTTCACTGACGTCAAACGTTTTCATGATAATAACCGCAGCATCTATAAGAACCTGGGCGCCGATTACCACGCCTGCAATGCCGACAGTTATCATCAGCATCTGCTTTGTCCTGGATTCCACATAGCCGATATGTTCAAGCTCTGATTCCACACTTTTAACCATACCGGTTTCTGTGGACAGCTTTTCTTTTTTTGAAATGTGGTAGTTAAATAATGTATAAATAATTATGCCGCTAAAGAGAGTAAAACCCTCAAGTCTGCTGATTTCCGAATTAAATGAGAGTAAAAGAAGGCATATCGATATAACGAGCATAATCGGAATGTCACGTTTTACAACCGATTGATTGGCTTTTATCGGCATAATAAATGAGACTGCTCCAAGGACAAGAGCGATATTGCAGATATTGCTCCCTACTACGTTTCCCAGGGCGATCATACTTTTGTTTTGAATGGAAGCGACAACACTTACTACCAGTTCAGGCGCAGAGGTTCCGAACGCAACTACTGTAAGGCCTATTACAATCGGTGATATATTGAGACTTCGTGCAAGGCTGGACGATCCTTTTACAAGCCATCCTGCACCAAAATAGAGCAGTAAAAGACCTATGGTTAAGAGAAAATACTGAAGAACCATGAACTATTATTCCTAGTATGATGTTTAAATATTTATTGTAATAAGCTCAATATGTTTTAATTTCAAACATAAAATATGAGATATTATGAAAAGGCAAGCTTTAAACGATATAAAAAATGTTCTATTTTCAGTGACCTTTTAAGTTCATGAGTCAACGACTTTTCGACTTGTAAATTCAAATAGAGGTTAATCCAGGAGGTTCAATCAGGAGGTTCAATCATTGACAATCTTCAGACCCCGTAATATAACTTGGCGAAATTTAATTTTTCCTTCAGTATTTTTGGAAATCCGATTTTGAATAATTTGATAAACCATTTGAGAATATAGATGAAACCGGTAGTTACAATAGTTGGCAGACCAAATGTCGGCAAATCAACACTCTTTAATCGTATTACTCGTAAGAGAGAAGCGATTGTAGATGATTGTCCGGGCGTCACAAGAGATCGACATTATGGTGATGCTGCTTGGGATGATGTCCATTTTATCCTGGCCGATACCGGTGGGTTTATGGTGGATGATAATGATGAATTTTCCGCAAAGATTCGATTTCAGATTCAACAGGCCATTAAAGATTCGGATTCCATTATCATGGTTTTTGACGGAAAAGGCGGCATTTCACCTTTTGATGATGAAATGATCGATTTTTTAAGACAAATAAGTGTGCCTGTATTTTACGCGGTTAACAAAATCGACGGAGCCGAGCAAGAAGGGAAGCTGTCTGATTTTTATCAGTTGGGGATAGAAAAACTGTATCCGGTTTCAGCAGAACATGGATATGGAATAAGTGATTTTCTTGACGACCTGGTAGGAACATTTCCTGAGGCCAAAGAGGATAAGGACGAAGAGATGTTAAGCCTGGCGGTGGTCGGGAGACCGAATGTCGGCAAATCATCTCTTATTAACAGGATAATCGGCAAGGAACGTCATCTTGTCAGCAATGTTCCTGGAACAACCAGGGATGCCGTTGATTCTGTTTGTAAAATCGATGGAACATTTTTTCGGATGATTGATACTGCCGGCATAAGAAGAAAGGGCAGGGTATCAGAAAAAATTGAAAAATTTTCTGTGATAAAAGCATTGAAAAGCCTTGACAGGTGTGATGTGGCGCTGATTGTGCTGGATGCTTCAGAAGGTATAACAGAACAGGATGTAAGAATTGCCGGATATGCTTATGATCGCGGGTGCGGTTGTGTTTTTCTCTTGAACAAATGGGATATTGTTGAAAAGGATGATAAAACTGTTAAAAAATTTTATGAGCAGTTAAAAATGGAAGCAAAATTTTTAAGTTTTGCCCCGGCAATAACCATATCGGCAACAACCGGCTTACGGGTCCAACGGATCTTTAAAATAGTTACAGATGTCTATTCGCAGTACAAGACAAGGATAAGTACCGGCCAGTTGAATACGATAATGGAACAGGCAGTGCGTAAAACAGAACCCTCGCTTCATAGGGGTAAAAGACTCAAGTTTTATTATACAGTCCAGATATCAACCGAACCTCCAACGTTTGTCTGTTTTGTCAATTATCCCGGCGCTGTCCATTTTTCATATAAGAGATACCTGATTAACCGGATCCGTGAAAAAGCAGATCTTGACAAGACACCGATCAGGATATTTTTCAGAGCAAGAAGCGGACGAAAAGAATTTCCCAAAAGCGGGCGAAAAGATTTTAATAGAGAAAAACGTAAAAAACGATGAATAATCAGGCTGATAATTTGTCTATTAGAAGTTACGTCCATTTGGAGTGTTGATTTTGGATCTTTTTGAATTTCAGGCAAAAACAGATACAGCATCGTTCAGGCCGCTTGCTGAGAGAATGCGGCCAAAAAATATGGACGAATTCATGGGCCAGATGCATATTGCAGGGCCCGGCACAGTACTTACCAAAGCCATTGAAAACGACCGGATTTTTTCAATGATTTTATGGGGTCCGCCGGGATGCGGAAAGACAACACTCGCATCGATAATAGCGGAAGAAACCAACGCTTTTTTTGTACGGATATCAGCTGTTCTTTCCAATGTTAAAGAAATAAGGTCTATCATCGATGGTGCAAGGAACCGGTTAAACTTATACAGGGAGAAGACCATTCTTTTTGTAGATGAAATTCACCGGTTCAACAAAGCTCAGCAGGATGCATTTCTGGGCCATGTGGAAAGTGGTCTGATTACACTCATCGGTGCCACCACAGAAAATCCTTCATTTGAGGTGATTCCGGCATTGATATCCAGGTGTCGTGTTCTTGTTTTAAAGCCTCTGCCAAAAGAAGATATAAAATTGATTCTCAAACGCGCTCTAAAGGATGATCAAAGAGGTCTTGGGCATTCGGGGCTCGCCATAGAGGATGAAGCGCTTTTGCACCTTGCGGATATCGCTGACGGGGATGTTCGAACAGCTTTGAACGGGCTGGAAATTGCGGCATCATTTGTTGGGGATAACAGGACAATATCGAACGAAAAAATTTCCAAAGACGTGGTTATTACAATTAAGCACCTTGAAAGTGCTTTGCAGAAAAAAGCCCTGTTGTATGATAAAAATGGTGAGGAACATTACAATCTTATATCAGCCTTTCATAAGAGTATGAGAGGAAGTGATCCTGATGCAGCTGTTTACTGGCTGACCAGAATGCTCGATGCAGGTGAAGATCCTGTTTATGTGGGGCGACGCATGGTCAGGTTTGCTTCTGAAGATGTGGGAAATGCAGATCCCAGCGCTCTTGCTATTGCCCTTGATGCAGTAAATTCTTTCAGACTGCTGGGAAAACCCGAAGGAGAGCTCTCGCTTGTGCAGGCAGCTGTATATCTTGCAACCGCACCAAAAAGCAACAGCATCTATGTTGCGCACAACAAGGCAAAAGAATCTGTGGGGCGGTCAGGGGCGCTTCCTGTGCCCATGCATATCCGCAATGCCCCAACAAATCTTATGAAAAAAATGGATTATGGAAAAGGGTATCAATATGCCCACGATTATAAAGATGCCATTGAGTCCCAGTCTTATCTTCCTGAAAAGCTTGAAGGACAGTTTTTTTACTTTCCAACTGAAAGGGGATATGAAAAAATTGTCAAAGAAAGGCTGGATAAGTGGCGAAAAAGAAAAAAGGAACTCAATAAAAGGAGGTAGGTTATGATAACGGATTTTGAGAAAGCACTGGAAATCGGCAGGCCACCTAATGTTGTAAAGCTTTTTCCGAACTCAAAAGCTTTGATTGTCAGCGGTAAATTTATTGACAGGGCTATGATTGCAAAAGGCAGTGCAATGACAATTGCAGCCAACGGCAGAAGCCGTTTTGTAATGCAGGGCGCACTTCGGGCTGCCCAAAAGGCGAATGCAGCGCTTATTATTGAAATTGCAAGGTCGGAAGGCGGGGCAAACGCCTATTGCGCTGTAAATTATTGGAATATTACAAGGCAGGTCGATTCTATTTGCAATGAACTCGGCATCAAGGTTCCTGTGGCCATACATGCTGATCATTATGGTATTAAAAAAGAGGAAGATATAGCGCCGGCCAAAATAGAAATTCCGACCATGTTTGATGCAGGTATCACGTCCATTGCTATTGATGCATCCCATATGCCTGATGATAGTAACCTTAATGCCAATATTGAACTTAATCCTTGCATTCCTGCATGGGCAGGGCTTGAAACAGAAATCGGTGAAATAAAAGGGAATCAAGGTCTTTCAACAACTGAAGAGGCCATGTTTCTTATCCAGGGGCTGAATGCGCACGGCATTTTTCCTGACTGGATCGCATTGAATAACGGTACAACACACGGAATTGAAGCAAGTGATCAGGGAATACAGATTGAGTTGACTACCGAGATTCATAATGCCTTGGAAAAATATAATATCTCCGGTGCACAGCATGGAACATCCGGAAACAGTTCTGACCGTTTAAGAGAGATCGTCTCTAAAACGAAAACCACGAAGGCAAATGTAGCGACAGCCCTTCAAATGATTTCATGGGGTCTTGAAGTTAATGACTATGGCAACGCCATACTTGATGAAAATGGTGATTTTATAAAGGTTAAAGGCCAGGGCGCCGATGAAAAGGTTTGGGAAAAGATGCTGGACTATGCCGAGTCAAATGGCATCAAGGGCGGAAATTTCAAAAAGCTGAATATTGTTTTTGAAAATGTTCTTCTTGGACAGCCGAAAGATATCAGAGAAAGAATGGTAAAAAGGGTTGAGGATTTTGTTTATAATATGCTTGTCAATGTATTCAATGCTGAAAATACGGCTTCGCTTGCCATAGAAGAGATTGTCAAGGCCGGATCATACGATCCAGGTCCTAAGGCAGGCAAAATTGAAGACCCACAGGAATGGACTCCGGAAAAGATTACTGAGCGTGCCGGAGCCATTGTGTCTGATAAGGGTCTGGAAGGGGATTTTGACGATTAAGGAAAAAAAATACTGTCATTTCTGCGGAATCGGACTTGAAGAAAGATTCACAGAAGGGCGGATTCGAAAATACTGTGTAAGGTGCGCAGGGCCTCTTTATGAAAACCCGGTTCCTGCCACCTGCATTATTGTGGCTGATAAAAACGGAAAGATCCTACTTGTCAAACGCAGTGTAGAACCGAAAGAGGGTTTCTGGTGCCTGCCAGGAGGATTCATGGAGCTCGATGAGACGCCGGAACAAGGTGCATTGAGAGAACTTAAGGAGGAGACCGGCCTTTCAGGAAAAATTCATTTGCTTTTAGGGGTTAGGACCAATCCAAGCCCTATGTACGGAACGGTTTACATGACCGGATATCTTATCCATCAGTATTCGGGAAAGCCCGTTGCCGGTGACGATGCTTCCGATGTCAGATGGTTCAATATCGATGAACTTCCAGAGGTTGCATTTGAAAGCCATAATCATTTTATCAAAATATATTATTCTGCAAATTCGAAAGAAAAAGAATAGTTTTCTTCTAAAGTTTTTCAAGCTTCCTGCCGATAGGAAATCTAAGGAGTGCCGCAGATGGAGATACCGACATATCAGATACATAAAATAATAAAGGTTTATACCCGGCAGCTTAGTCAGAGCAAGATGCTCGAAAGGCAAAAAACCCAGGGTAGTAGATCTTCAATGGACAAAATCAGCATATCAGCTGAAGGTAAGCGACAGGCGATTATTGAAAAAGTGGCAAACGATGTAGTTCAAGGAATAACAAATTTTGGCCCAAAGGATGAGTTTTCCAAGGAGATTGTCGACAAGCTGGAACAGGAAATAGGCGGAAAAGTAAAGTTCAAACAGAATAAAGCCGCAACTTTTGTTTTTAACGTTATCGATGCTGAAAATAAAAAGACAACCAATACTATCTCAGTAAAGAATTCAGATTATGTTCTTAACCGACTGGAACAATTGACCAAAGAAGCTGTTAATAAAAACATGGAGTTTTAAATTCGGAGGATCTTTTGATGAGTAACATTAATAATGTCGCAGGTCCGTATGAGAAACAGGCCTACATCAGTGAACCAACTGAGAAAAAACTGCAAATGCGTCCGGATCAGGAAGCTGTTTTAAACAAAAATGAAATCACCGAAGATCGGGTGAGCCTGTCGGAAAGGTCAAGGGATATCAGTCTTGCAAAAAAAGCTGTTATGGCTGATACCGATAATACGTTGGCATCTGAAAATCGTGCTGAAAAGGTTGCGGAAATAAAACAGAAAGTTGAAAGCGGACAATATCAAACAAATTCTGACCAGGCAGCAGAAAAAATAATAGGTCTTGTTATCGATGAAATTGTATAAATATATCATGTCTGAATTCTGACGGAAACCAGGAAAATATTTCCTGATTAAGCCGCCCTACGTTTATTGACG
>CAZTYY010000099.1:0-11454 GCA_964617785.1 uncultured Desulfobacterales bacterium
CTATATTAAAATAAACTATACTACGTAACTATAGTAAGGTCAAGGAAAATAATATGTAAATTTACACCTAATAATTCCATTGAAAACAGGAGGATTACCTGTCAATATTGATGGCGATGGCTTCGCAAAAAGTCCAATTACTGTGTTGCACTTTATCTTGAGCTCATTCGACGTACTATAAGTACGACTCACTCTTCAGGACTTGCGCGCCTTGAACTTGAACTTTTTTCTTTGCCATAACAATTTTGACTTTATACGAGAGTAGCTATTGTGACATGAAATCAGTAAAATCGAATAACTCACACCCTGTTGCAGATGCACAGTTTCTTCCCACAACAGGAAAAGAAATAAAGGCCCTTGGATGGGAAAGACCGGATATCATACTGGTCACAGGAGATAGCTATATCGACAGTCCGTATATCGGTGTAGCGGTTATTGGGAAAGTCCTTTTAAAAGCAGGTTTTAAAACTGCAGTTATCGCTCAGCCGGATGTCCATTCAGGCATTGATATTAAAAGAATGGGTGAGCCGAAACTTTTTTGGGGAGTTTCAGGCGGGTGTGTCGATTCTCTTGTTGCAAATTATACGGCATTAAAAAAGAGAAGGAAAAAAGATGATTACACACCCGGCGGTGTAAACAACCGGCGTCCTGATCGGGCGGTTATCCAATATACAAATTTGATTAGAAGACATTTTAAAAATACTGCCCCGATAGTATTGGGCGGCATTGAGGCCAGCCTTAGGCGGATCTGCCACTACGACTTCTGGTCTGATGCGGTTAGAAAATCGGTTCTTTTTGACGCAAAGGCTGATTTTCTGGTTTATGGAATGGGTGAAACAACGGTTGTTTGTTTAGCTAAAGCGTTAAATGAAAGTCAGCCATTGGATGAAATACCCGGCCTCTGTTATATATCAAAGGAAAAAAAAGATGCCTACATTGAGTTGCCTTCTTATAATGAAGTAAAGGCCGGCACAGATAAATTTATTGAAATGTTTGATATTTTTTATCAAAACAACGATCCTGTTACTGCCAAAGGGCTGTTCCAAAAACATGACTCTCGGTATCTAATACAGAACCCACCATCGGAATACCTTGACAGCAAAGGGCTTGATGCAGTTCATGACTTAAAATTTGAGCGAGACCTGCATCCGTATTATCGAAAAATGGGTCATGTCAAAGCACTTGATACGATCAGGTTTTCCATCCCGATTCACCGAGGGTGTTATGGAGAATGCAATTTCTGTTCGATTTCTGTGCATCAGGGTCGAACAATCAGGTGGCGAAGCGAAAAATCCATATTAAAGGAGGCGGAGGTTGTATCGAGAATGCCCGACTTTAAAGGCACGATAACTGATGTCGGCGGACCAACGGCAAATATGTATGGATTTGAATGTAAAAAAAAACTGAAAAAAGGGAGCTGTTCAGATAAAAGGTGCCTCTATCCAAATGTCTGCAAGAGCCTTAAACCGGATCATTCACACCTTATAAGTCTTTTAAAGAAACTTAAACGTATCAAAGGCATAAAACATGTATTTTCGGCATCAGGCATCAGGTATGACCTTATTTTTTCTGATCAAAAAGCCGGGGAGGCATATTTAAAACAGATTGCCGACCATCATGTGTCCGGCCAGTTAAAAATAGCGCCCGAGCACACTGCTGCTGCTGTTCTTGACCTTATGGGAAAGCCTGGAAACAGATATCTTTTAGATTTTAAAAAAATATTTGACAAGTATTCCCAAAAGGCAGGAAAAAAACAGTTTCTAACTTATTATTTTATTGCAGCTCATCCTGGTTGCAAAGATGCTGATATGAATAAACTAAAAAAATTCACCCAAGAAAAACTCAAAATGAATCCAGAGCAGGCTCAGATTTTTACACCAACACCCTCAACATATTCGTCCCTGATGTATTATACCGGCCTGAATCCTTTTACGGAAAAAAAAATATTTGTAGAAAAAGATGCCAACAGACGGGACAGGCAGAAACAGACCCTTATTAAAAAAAGAGGAAAAAGCAAAAAAACAAAAACAGGGATAAATACTTATGGCACTTGATCGGTATGCGAGGGAAATCTCAACGATCAAACTATGCGACAAAGTTACCTTGCTGAGCTCCTCAATACAAAACGGTCACATGAAGTTGGGTGAACGATGAGGTACGAGCCGTCTCACACCAGCGTTTTGTTAAGTTGTCTTATGTAAATTTATAAAGTGCTACGTTTTTTTGCTATAATATCAAAAATGATGGACAATTCAACGAGTTTATATTTCCCATAATTTCTGGGGAATAAAAGAAACCGTAGTAATTAAAATATTAAACCCCATACCTTATACTTGGAAGTAGTCGTGTTTCAGACTAAAATTACGTAGTCGATTTTTTCTTAATATACCTTTTCGCGGGGTTGGGCAAAAATAAGTAATTTTATTATTTGTGGTATTTTTCACTAAGCCTTTGTTTTAAATCTTGGATTTCTTTTTCTATTACATTGTCAATCTTACTGCATTCATTAACTAAGGTATTGGTTATCGATTCAAGTTGTTTTGTATATTCTTTTTCGTACATCAGCTCAATATGATCCAATTCTTCATCTATCCGAGCTTCAGACCAGCCTGGGAATTGGCGTTTGATGTATGATGTAATTTTCATTTCATCAAAGTCTGATTCCTGAACCATTTTTTCAACCTTTTTTGCAGATGGAACTTTAAGACGAATTGTTTCCACTTGATTAAAATAATCATTAGCAGCTTGGTCTATACATTTAGCGGCGATAGCCTTTAATTCGTCAGGGCTGACAGATTTAAATATCTTAGAAAGAATCAGTTTTTCCATTTCGTGTCGAATAGTTGCCTGTCGCATTTTCCTCCCATTGCAAAAAAATGGTTTGCTTTTATAACAATGTAAACTTGAGCTTACTGATAAAATCAGTATTTATATAAAAATTTGCCCCAGAACAAAACATAATAGTATATCATAAAATTTCAATATCAAGAAAGGAAAATATTGGACGTTGTTTACAAATAATACTTTCGATTTGCTTTTGCCCTTGTATGAGAGCTCCATAAAGAGATAACTGAAAATCGTTTAGACGATTTGGCTTACCGATCACATAAATTTTAAAAGCTCAGGTTCTGTGATTGTTTCCAGTACTGACCAGACACACACATGCGAATTTGTCCTGGTGAAATTCTTATTTTCCGTCCTAAATGATTCTTGAAGCATGTTAAGGTCTATCGAGGCCGGTGTATATTAGAAGTGTGTTTTAATCATCCGACATTATTTAGAAACAACCTGTCTTTTCGGAAAAACTGGTCACAATAGTGACATCTCTCCATACAACAGTTTTCCGTATCTCCATGGAAATTGAATAGACAGTGTACTTCATTGCAACTAATGCACCCATTGCACTCCAGGCACTTTTCATTTGGATTTTCTATTTTTTTATTGTTATTGAGTATTATAATTGACCTGTCTCTGGGTTTAATTAAAAATGAAGAATTATACTCTTTTCAGCCAAGATTTAAATCCAACAGTTAAAAAAAGAATGATAAAGGCCCAATAGCCTAACAGAAAGCCTGTATTATTTCTTAATCCATTCAGATATTCCATAAGGCCGGGGGTAAGCAGTAACGTAATCAAAACGTTAACGCAACCTAAAGCCAGCGATGCAAGAACATCACTTGGGTAATGAACGCCTAAGTATAGCCTCAGGAACATCATTGTAGGAATCATCCATCCAAACATAATCAATGACATATAACCGAATTGAGAATAAATAAGGCTAACACACAAGGTCGTCCATAAAACATGACCTGATGGAAAACTCTCTAACTCTTTTGAACCATGACCCGGATCGCGATTTTCAATTTCAATCTGTAGCTGCTGCTGCAATTCAGTGTTGGCATATGGACGCTTCCGCTTCACCCTGGTCTTACAAAAAACAAATACTATGTTGCTGATCATTAATCCAAACATGAGCAAGATAGAAAGTTGGTAAAAAGATTCAATATCTATCAATTGTCCTGTAAGTGCTGCGATGAATACTACGAGCATCCAAAATGGACCATCACCCATAAAAATCAGTGCCTTTATAAAAATTGATTGTTTAAAAGGCTTTTGATAAGCCCACTTAAGCAGTTGTCTGTCAATTCTTACTAAATATTTCATAAATAATCCTAAATCAAAACGTTGCTGTTCAAAAACTGGCAGGGAATGTAAACCAAAATGGATCAAAGGTCAAAGGCACAAGTTTAAGTCTCCCAAGATACATGAAATTTGTGATTTATCCATCTCTCTCGATCATATCCCAAACTTCCGCTTAACTCTCATAGTTGTGATATTTTCCAGTGAACAAAGGGAATAAATACTCAATTTGATTAGAGATTTAATAATTTTATCACAGAATTTCTGTAAAATCGGGAAATCACAGGCGCAAATTATTTATAGAGGTTGTGATCGGCAAAGATATTATAACACACAAAAAATTTCGATTGTGATCGGAGTATGAGATCACCTTTGCGCTATTCGTATGGGTTGGAAAACAACTTATTAACTCTTAACCTGTCTGAATTTTAATAGATCCATGAAATATATTGATTAATAAAATAAACCAGCATAGTATATCAAGTTAATGAAATATTTTGCCAATAAGTCACCTATGAATCAGCAACCAAGAGAAAAGGTGCCATATGAAGACTTCCGATTCTAAAAATAATAAGTCAAGAATGCGGCGGTTTACAAAAAAAAGGTCCCTTAAATCTGGCAGCGCTCCGGGCACACTGCTACATATTGGTGAAAAGAGAAAAGAAACAGTTCGAGTCAGTCTTATGGACTACGATGTTGAGCAGTTACAGGAACGCGAACTTAAACAAATTGATGAAGCTTATCCACTTAAGAATTTACCAACAACTACTTGGATCAACATCGAAGGGCTTCATGATATTGAGCTTATCGAAGGTATCGGCAAGCATTTTCAAATACACTCACTGACATTGGAGGATATTGTAAATACGAGTCAACGACCCAAATCGGAAAATTATGACCATTATTTTTATGTTGTGTTCAAGATGCTTCATTTTGATGAAATTAAGAACCTTGTCATGTCCGAACAAGTCAGTCTTATAGTCGGTGAGAATTTTCTGATATCCTTTCAAGAGGCAAAGGGGGATGCCTTTGATTCCATTCGTAGTCGAATACGAAAAGGCCGTGGAAGAATCCGTAAGGGTGGCTGCGATTACCTTGCCTATGCTCTTATTGATGCCATTGTTGATGAATATTTTTTAATCTTAGAAAAAATCAGCGAACGGATTGAAACACTGGAAACCGCCATCATGGATAATCCTACACCCGAGACACTCCATCTGATTCATGGCTTGAAAAGGGAAACCATTTACTTGCGGAAACAAATATGGCCACTTCGGGAAGTAGTAAATCATCTCACCAGGGAAGAGACCAATCTGATCCAGGATTCAACCCATGTTTTTCTTCGAGATGTTTATGACCATATCATTCAGGTTATAGACAACATTGAGTCCTTTCGGGATATCCTGTCTGGGATGACGGATCTCTATCTTTCCACAATCAGCAACAAAATGAATGAAGTGATGAAGGTACTGACGATTATCGCCACTATCTTTATTCCTATTACGTTTGTGGCTGGTATTTATGGAATGAATTTTAAAATCATGCCTGAGTTGGAATGGAAATGGGGGTATGCGGCTGTGTGGGCGGTCATGATTACAATTGTGCTTTTCCTTTTGAATTTCTTTAAACGAAAAAAATGGTTGTAGCAAAGATTGCAACTGAATATACCAGTGATAAAACGTTTAATACATACTGTTAAAAAAAAAATATCGATAAAGGAACTTAACGTGTGCACTTACGGTAAGGACAAAATAAAATTTTTACCTGCCTGCACGATAATGATAATTTTGTCTACCATCTTTTTCATTAATACAGCATGGTCTTCTGAGAATAGTCTCCCTTTATCCAATCATAATGTGTTTAAAGAGTCTATCCAGGAAACCGTGAACACAGAGAATAACAATCTTGGAACCTATAAGGTGCAAATTGGTCAGGTTGAGCGTTTAAAAAAACAACTTTTTTTAGAAATCAATACATACAGCATACAGCATACCATATATAGCAACCTGATCATTTTACCTGAAACTTCTGTTAAAAGTCTTGAAAAAGGACTACTGGATACCCAAACTTCGATTCACGATATTGCAAATCGATCCGATGAATTATTATTAAAGCACAATGAAGTAAATCAACTTCTTAAGCAAGCCGATGAACAGATATCATTAACCGAACAACAAGTTTCTGAAATCAAAGATAGAGGCGATGTCACTAAGGAAGCATTGGAATTAACCGCTAAACTTAAAGAGTTGTCAGGCACGCTCACTGAAAAACAGAAAATTTTAAAAAAGCTCTTGTCGCTCTATTCAGAAGTTATGTCACCGTTGAGTGATGTTAATAAAAAGTTTTTTGAATTGGCTGAAAAATTTGACCAGACGATTAATCAAAAGAAAAAACAGGATCTGCTTCAGCGAAAAAATCCACTCACAAGCTTTCAGTGGAATCAAATTGATGATGATTTCATAATGACAATCGATCAATTTAAAATGGCTACAACCAAAGAATTCTGGGATCGTGAGCTAAGTTTTTTTACTAGTTCCGGAGCACTTTTTAAAGTTTCTTTTCTTTTGGTTTTCAGTGTTATTCAAATACTGGTTTTTCGGCTCCGGCAGTCGCTGTGTCAGTGGACCGATATCCCATTATTCAATGGCCGTTCGTGGAATCGACTGGTAATTTGTGTTCTTCGGCAGTCTATTTTCTTACTTGGGGCAACCCTAATTTTGTATGTTTATATGCATGCGGACCTGTTTCCAACCAAAGCACCGATAATTAATGTCGTTGTTGATATGCTATTTCTTTGGGTGTTTACAGGGTGGTGCATGGATGCTGCCAAATTATATGCTGCGGATAACGAACAGGTCCCAAGTAGCATCATTAGGTGCTTTCGTCTATTGGTTATGTTGATTCAGTGTTTTGGCGTGGTCTATATTGTATTATCCTGGCTGCTTCCTGGCGAAAGCACGGTTCTGATTTTATGGCGCCTTGGTTTTGAAGTCACTCTGTATGGTTGGTTGTTATATTTCTGGAAAACATATGATCAGCAAACGTCATTACCTTCTGCAGAACCTGTAAAAAAAGTGCCTGCGTATGTATCAATTTTAAAAATTTCATCCTATTTCATCCTATTGGCTGGGCTGATACTGGAATTGACCGGATACGGGTTATTAGGACTGTTTTGGTATGTCTCTTGGGGACGAACCATTGTTGTTATTTTATGGGGAACGTTGGTGTTTTTTGCATTAAGAGAATGGAACCCAAAGTTGTTCGAAGTGAACGATACGGATATGGATGAAATAGAAACCACCAGAAGTTCAATTCGCTGGGTCATAGTTCATCTGGCTATGATCGCCTGGATTGGCTGCCTGGTTGTTTTGATGGTACTTGCCTGGGGAGGGAAACAAGCAGTATTGATCGGCATTTTTCGATTTTTAAAATACCCGTTTCAGGTCGGCAATATGCAGTTCAGTTTGTTAGGATGTTTTGTTGCGATATTTATTTTGTTAATTACACATGCCATTTCAAGGATATGGCGCCATATTTTTCGGGAAAACATGCTAAAAGAAAGCGGCATGGAAGAAGGTCTCCAAGATTCAATTGCCACACTATCCACCTATATCATCTGGACGTTGGGCATCCTGTTTGCGCTAAATGCATTCGGTTTTAACGCAACAACACTGATGGTGGTTCTCGGTGCGTTAGGTATTGGACTCGGTTTTGGCCTTCAAAACATTTTTAATAATTTTATCAGTGGCATTATCCTGCTGTTTGAGCGGCCCATTCAGGTGGGCGATGACATTGAAACCAATGGCATATGGGCAACGGTAAAAAAAATTAATGTCCGGTCCACGGTTGTCCAGACGTATGACAACGCGTCTTTAATTATACCAAATTCAGATTTGATCAGCTCACAGGTTACCAACTGGAGTTTTAAGGACAGACGGCTGAGACGGAATATATCCGTTGGTGTGGCATATGGATCAGATACAGAACTGGTGAAAGAAACCCTCCTTGAAGTTGCGGAAAAAACACCGAGAGTGCTGAAATCACCTAAACCGGATGTCGTTTTCAAAGATTTTGGCGATAGTGCCTTGATTTTTATACTTAGGATTTGGACGAAGGTGAACTATTTTTATGCTGTTGAAACTGAAGTCCGGTTTATGATTGATCGCCTTTTTCGGGAGAAAAATATTGTCATCGCCTTTCCACAGCGTGATATCCATATTCTTTCCGGAAATGACGACAATAAATTAAAATAAAAAATCGCAATCCACACCGGATATCATCAGAAATATTATCCATCATGTTTCATCATTTTCAGCATCAGCTGCCTTTTATCATCGTTTGCCAGGTGTAGAGTCCGGGTGGGAAAAGCAAAGTCAATATCATACTCATGGAAACGGCGGGTAATTTCAAGACAGGTGCGCTGAACCCATGCTTGAAAATCCCAGTAGTTGGCCGGGTGATACCATGCGATGACCATGATGTTGAGGCTATAGTCGTTGAAACCGTTGAAGTAAACCCGTGGTGGGAAATCCAGATTTAGGCCTTCGTGATTCTCCAGGATTGCCGAAATGATTTCAACTGCCTTTTCAATCTTATCCGGCGGGGTGTCGTACGTAATGCCGATATTGGTAAGCCAACGGATAAATGGCCGCTTGCCGATGTTCTCCAGCCCGGAATTGACCACCTTCTCATTGGGAATGGTTACTAAATGGCCGGTCAGCAGGCGGATTCGGGTGCTCCGGAATCCCACGTTTTCAACCACACCGTCATAATTGTCGATGACGATACGCTCGCCTACCTGAAAGGGCTTGTCAAACAGGACGGTAAGGGTGCCGAAGAAATTGGCAATGGTGTCTTTGGCCGCCAAGGCCACGGCCAACCCTCCAATGCCCAACGAGGCCAGCAGAGGGCCGATTTCTATACCGGTCAGGTTCCGGATAACGATTATACTCGCCAGTAAGATGATGAAGACCCGGAGTGTTTTGCTGAACAGCGGCACAAGGATGTCGTCGATGGTGCTTTCGGTGGTTTTGGCCCACTGCTTCAGGTGGGCATCGATCAGGTTGACGAACAGGTAGATAAACCAGAAAACGGCCACAATAATGCCGATGTCCATCGCTTTTCTGCACACCAGGTAAACCAGGTTGCTGCCGTCCGGCGACTGGAAATGGCTGAACAGAGGCGATAGAACGCCGTAAACGCCGCATACCCAGATAAAGAGGCTCAGAGGGCTGATCGCCGTCTTTAACAGCAACCGCATCCAGGAGATGGTGCCCTCCTTCTTTGGTATGCTTTCGATTCTTCGGTTAATAAACCAACGCAGCAGGCGTTCGAAAACAACCACGCAAAACAACATAAAAAGGCAAATCAGCAGCTTGAACCAGCTGATCCCTGAAAAGACCTCGCGGTTGACCCATCTGACGATATGTGGCTTCGCCCCATTGCTGAAACGCTCAATACCTTCGCTTACTTTTTTACCGGCCTGGTTGATTTTTCCCGTGGTCTGATCAAAGGCGCCAATGCGGGAGTTATTCGTCGCGGCATGCGCAGCGGTGACTATTTCCGCCCCCTTATCCTCCGTAGCATGCCATGGAGAAAGCAGGCAGATAAAAAAAATCAGGACAGATAGACAAGTAGTGCATCGACGTGTTGCATTTTGTTTTTTCATGGTGTTATCCATTATTTTTGCGCCATTCACTCGGCCTCTCAGAAATAGATAAATTAGTCACTTCGGTATCCGAACAGATGGTTGAACAAAAATAAAGTCTGACTGTTCTGGAGACCAGTTCGGCAATAAGTGATGATATAATGATAAGGTTTTACTTTTTTAAAAATTAAAATATGTCAAGAGTGCTGGCGTGTCAATAAGTTTGTCGATACAGTTATGCGCTCAAAGGATCAGAAGGATTGCTGTTTTTCAGCCAGCAGTGAATCCGTAATTTTTTCGTCTTGCATTCACCCTCGGGCAGTCCGGTGATTAATGCTGCGTGATTGATCGTATCTTCAGCCATTCATTCCGAAAAAGATATTGATCAAAGTAGAAAGGCGTTTTCGCAAAACATCATAGGAGTAATACTTTTGTGCGATATTATAATTTTGGGTCACCATGGCTTCTCTTCGATCCGTTGATTCCAGAACTTCTCGTATTTTTTGTACTGTTTTTTGAGACAGAAATCCGTCCATGGTGATCAGATCAAAACCCTTGGGTTCAATGTCCCGCACAAATATGGCATAGCGATTGATGAGCATTGGTTTCTTGAAATATACGGCTTCGAGAAATGCGTTGCCGAATCCTTCATACAGGCTCGGATAGGTTATAAAATCTGCATGGGGATAGATGTCCAGCAGCGAGAAATTCTCAGGCTGCCCGGGAAAAGAATCATCCTTGGGATTCCAGGGGTCATTGAACCGCAGTTGTACGATAATCAGATCTACTCCCTGCTGTTTTGCATCTTCCTTCAGCCACTCCACATACTCAAACCCCTCATCACCTGTTTCATGAGAGATCACAAGCTTATACCTGGAATTGTCCAGTGCCTTGACCAGTTCGATAGCATGCTCGATGCCTTTGCGCTGAACAATACGTGTCGGTTGCAGTATCATGATATCATCCGGAGCCAGTCCGATTGATGTCCTGATCACTTGAGTTTTCTTTTCATCAATTTTCGGTGGATTTTGAAAATCGATTACATTGGGAATAATCATTGATGGAATCCCGGTCCGAAGGGCAAGCTCCTCCTGAGCGGAAGAGTTAATAACCACGTGCTCTATATTGTGCAGATTCGGGGGAAACGCCGTGCGCAGGTAGTCGCCTGCAGCATTGACTGAGTATCGTGTCCGCTCCCAATAAAAATCATGGTGATGTGCAATGGTAGGAATTCCTGTTTCCACGATCACTTCGGTAATGGCGATTCCCAAGGGTACATGCATAGGGATTGTTAAGGCGTTTTCAATAATGAGAAGCTCTATGCCAAAGGTATCGATAAACTCCCGCAACTTGTTTTTTAATAAGGACTTGAGGGCATCAATCATATCGGTTACGGTCGGATCGCGTGTTTTGCGACCAAATATTTTTTCATCGATCCATTGATTCTGTTCATGTTTGAAATGTGCTTCCGGAACGAGAAAGCAGCGTTTTGGGCTGCGGTCCAGTTCGCCGGCGAACCAGTAATAATCATGCCCGCTTGTTTTCAGAATCTCGGCCCATTTACTTGCCTCAAGGGTTACACCGTCTGTTCCGGCAAATCGTGTTGAAACAAAACCGATCTTTTTTTCCATAATAGGCCACTCTAAAATGTTGTTTGTGTTCTGATG
>CAZTYY010000100.1:0-11304 GCA_964617785.1 uncultured Desulfobacterales bacterium
AGATTCAGAATCTTTTAGCCATCTTCAGACATCCTTGAAAGCGCTCAATACATATTGGACAAAAACATCTGATTGCAAAAAAATACAAAATTGATATAATTAAGTATTTTCCATTCAGTGATGGTTTGACTTGCACAAAATTATCCTATATGCATTTTATAATTAGATAACATGAACTTCAAAAAACACCTCAAGATTTTGAAGTTCAATGGAGGTACTTTTAAACCTAAGCCCAAAGGAGCGGAATAATGATCGAAGATGATGATACCTTACAAATGTACATTGAAGAATCGTATGAACATTTGGAAGATATTGAAACTGATCTTCTGGCGATCGAAAAGGCAGGCGGTGATTTTGATACAGACCTTGTGAATAAGGTCTTTCGTGCCGCTCATTCCATCAAGGGTGGTGCGGGCTTTGTGGGTCTTTCCAACATAAAAAAACTGGCGCATAAAATTGAAAATGTCCTCGGCATGATGAGGGGCAGGGAAATATCGCCCCAACCTGAAGTTATCAATACTATTCTGAAGGCTTTTGACAAGTTACGGTTCATGATTGATGACATCGAAAACAGTGAAGCAATTGATATAGATGAACATATTGTCTCTCTTGTCGGCATAGCAACCGCTTCATTACCGAACGATCAGAAAGAAAGTGTTTTAGATATAGTTGACGTTTTGTTGCCTGACGGCAAAAAGTTTATGCAGGCGCCTCAATTTGATATTGAACAGGCTAAAAAAGAGGGCAAATTCATTTACCTGGTCGAATACGATCTGATTCATGATATACAAAGAAAAAACAGGTTGCCTCTGGAGGTTTTGAAATCTCTGGTTAACAGTGGAACCATTATTCAGTCCATGATTGATGTCAAGTCGGTAGGCACGCTTGATAATGACATTCCTAACAAGATACCTTTCTATATCCTGTTTGCTTCAGTGATAGAACCCGAAATCATTCCTTCGCTTTTCGATGTAAACAGTAAATATGTGCATAATATTACATCGGACATGTATGCCGTAAAGCCCAATCGGCCTGAAACAGAACAGCCAAAAGAGATATCTGAACCTGAAGAGATGTTGTCACAAGTGAATGATGCTATTGCAAAACCCGGTCCCGGCACTGAAAATGGATTTGAAAGTAAATCTGACATTCATATGGAATCTGATGCGCCTATACTACAAACAAAACCGAATATTTCCCAAGCTTCACTACGTGTTAACGTAAGCCTTCTCGACCTTTTGATGACGCTTGCAGGCGAACTGGTCCTCAGCCGGAATCAACTTATTCAGGGTCTTACATCCGGAAATGCAAGGACTCTTGAATTGTCTGCCCAGAGAGTGGATATGGTAACTTCCGAACTTCAGGAAGCGATCATGAAGACAAGAATGCAGTCTATTGCAAACGTGTTTAACAAGTTTCCACGTGTTGTAAGGGATCTTGCAAGCAGTCTCGGCAAACAGGTCACTATCCTCATTGAAGGAAAGATCGTTGAGCTTGATAAAACCATTATTGAATCTATAAGTGATCCCCTGACCCATCTTGTACGCAATGCTGTTGACCATGGCATAGAACGTCCGGAAGAACGACGGAGGCTCGGCAAGAATCCCACTGGCCAAATCAAGCTGAACGCATTTCACGAAGCCGGTCAAGTGAACATTGAAGTGTCAGATGACGGCAGGGGTATGGACGGCGAGAGGCTTGCCTCTGCAGCAATCAAAGCAGGCTTGATCAGCGAAAAGCAGGCCAGCCTCATGTCACAAAAAGAAAAAATTGCGCTGATATTTCTGCCAGGATTTTCCACTGCAAAAAATGTTACTGATGTTTCGGGCAGAGGGGTAGGCATGGATGTTGTCAAGACGAATCTTGACAGGTTGGGAGGAATCGTCGATATTGAATCAACGCCAGGAAAAGGTACTGAAATACGTATTAAGCTCCCACTGACGCTTGCAATTATTCCCAGCCAGATCATTTCATCAGGCAGTGAACGCTATGCGATTCCCCAGGTAAATCTGAATGAACTTTTAAGAATACCGGCAGCTCAAATTAAGGAAAGAATAGAAAAAGTCGGGGATGCAGAAATCGTCAGACTTCGCGGCACGCTATTACCCCTTTTAAACCTTTCGAAAATTCTTAATTTCAAAAAGACATTCACGAACTCTGATGACAAAGAAGTACATCCTGAACGGCGTGAAAACATTGCTGACAGGCGGTCAACAACAACCCCTTTTTTTAAAGCAGATAGCGATCCTGAAGACGAAGCTGAAGAAAAAAAACAGGCTGAAAAAGGAATGATTCCGCGCCAGACAGATGAAAGGCGTATCAATAGTAATAGCGCTTTAAATATTGCTGTGGTTTCCGCAGGAGCACTCAAATACGGAATGATTGTTGACCGGCTGTACGATTCTGAAGAAATCGTCATCAAACCACTTGGCAGGCATTTGAAAAGCTGCAGCGGATATGCCGGGGCCACCATTATGGGTGACGGAAAGGTCGCTCTGATTTTAGATGTTGCAGGTCTTGCTCAGATGGCTGAGCTCAACTCTCTTAAAGGAGCCGACAGAGTCGCCGAAGCTGCGTTGGAAGCTGAACAGGCTAAGAAAGAAGCAAGCAACAAGACGTCTCTTCTACTGTTCAGAAACGATGAAGAAGAACAGTTTGCCGTCCCTCTCGGGCTTGTGGAGCGTATTGAAAAAATAAAAATTTCGAACATGGAAGATGTGGGCGGCAAGAGAGTTATTCAATATCGCGGTGGAACCCTCCCCTTATTCTCACTAAGTGAAGTGACCAATGTCAAACCGCTTCCGGAGATTAACGAACTTGAAGTAATCGTGTTTATGCTTTCCGGAAGAGAAGTCGGACTGCTTGTCACACCCCCTGTCGATTCCATTGACATGGCTGTAAAAATTGATGCTTTCACGTTAAAACAACCCGGCATTATGGGGTCGAGCATTATTAACGGATATACAACATTGATGGTTGACATTTTCGAAGCAGTCAAAATTTTCAACCCGGATTGGGTCACTGGAGGACCAACTGACGATCTGCCCAAAGAAGGCATCGCAACTGTTCTTTTTGCTGAAGACTCTGAATTTTTTCGAAACCAGGTAAAGGGTTTTTTACAGGATGAAGGATACCGTGTGATCGTTGCTGAAGACGGGGAAGAAGCCTTTGATTTACTTGGCCGGCATTCAGATGAAATAGATATTATTGTTACCGATATTGAAATGCCGAAAATGGATGGTTTTGAATTTGCCGCAAAAGTTAAGGCCGATGAAAAATATTCAAATTTAAAAATAATTGCCCTGACATCACTTGCCAGTGATGATGATATCTCAAGGGGGAAAAAAGCCGGGATAGACGACTACCAGGTTAAGATGAACCGTGAAAAACTGATTATATCTCTTAACAAATACCTGGGGGCATCTGATTCCTGAGGGACGGGTCTATAGCAATAAATATTAGGGAGAGTTCATGCAGGAAGACAGGGAAAAAAATAAAACTCTTGAGTTGGCCACTTTTTATATCGGTGATGCACTGTGCGGAATAGACATACTGAATATTCAGGAAATTAATAGGAACATGGATATAGCCTGGGTTCCCCATGCAAAAGAATATGTTAAGGGAGTCCTGAATCTTCGTGGACAAATTGTAACGATTATAGATCTCGGAAAAAAGATTGGCCTGGCACCTGCTAATACAGCCGGCGAAAATCGAAATATTATCGTTAACTCACAGGATGAATATATCGGATTTTTGGTCGACCAAATCAGTGACGTTCTGCTGGCCGATCCGGACAAAATAGAACCTGCGCCGGCAAATATCAGCGGAGTTCAGGGAAAATATTTTCTGGGTGTCTTGAAAACTGAAAGCAGCCTGATCGGTATTCTTAGTATTGATGCGGTTCTTATGGATGAATAATACACCAGCCCTTGTCTTTTAACCTTCAGAAATAAGCATACTTAGAGCGATTCAAATGGATAATACTAAAAGTTTAAAAGTCTTGGTTGTGGACGACACAATTGTTTACAGAAAAATTGTCAGTGATATTCTGGCTGAAATCCCGGACATAGAAGTTGTCGGAACCGCCAGCAACGGTAAAATCGCCCTGTCAAAAATTGCGACCCTTGAGCCTGACCTTATCACGCTCGATATTGAGATGCCTGAAGTAAACGGCATTGAAGTTCTCGCCCATATAAGAAAAGAAAAATGGGATGTTGGCGCTATCGTACTTAGTACACTTACCCATGAGGGTGGAGATATGACAATAACCGCCCTTGAACTTGGCGCATTCGACTTTATTCCCAAGCCGGATTCAGGAACAATGGCTGAAAACCGTGAAGCAATAAAAAACATCCTGGTCCATATGTTGAAAGCGTTTCAAAGGCGACGAGATATAAAAAATATACTTAAGGGTGAGACGGTTCCGAAAACAAAGCATGATAAACCCCGATTGATCAAAAAAAAGTCGGCTTATGTTAATGCACGCGATGAAAGCATATTAAAACTATCAAATCGGCAACAAGCAAAATCTGAAATCGTAACCATAGGGGTTTCCACAGGCGGCCCCAGCGCTCTTGCCAAAATACTGCCGATGATCCCAAGAGATATCGGCGTTCCAATACTGATCGTTCAGCATATGCCCCCAATCTTCACCCAGTCTCTTGCACGAAGCCTTGACGCCAAATGTTCAATTGATGTCAGAGAAGCTAAAGACGGAGAAGTTCTGAGTGCCGGTACAATTTTAATCGCTCCGGGAGGAAAGCAGATGAAGGTCACTGCAGCAGCAGACGGACACTCCAGGATTATCCGAATTACAGACGACCCGCCTGAAAACAGTTGCAAGCCTTCTGTAGATTATCTTTTCAGATCAGTAGCATTATATTATTTGGGTCGGGCAACAGGTGTCATAATGACCGGAATGGGATCTGACGGCACTTTGGGTTCAAAACTTATGAAGGAAAACGGTTCGGTGATAATCGCACAGGATGAAGCAAGCTGTATTGTTTTTGGCATGCCGAAGGAAGTCATTAATGCCGGCTATGCCGACATTGTCGTATCTGTTGATCAAATTGTAGAAGCAATAAAAAATACCGTCTGATTTACAGAAGTGTAAGAAAAACCAAAACAATTGAATTTTAATGTATAAAATTACGCCTGAAGAATATAACGTTTTTACTAGATATATCCTCGAGATATCGGGCATCACACTTGATAAGGGCAAGGAGTATCTGATAGAGACGCGCTTGGGTCCTATTCTTGATGACATCGGATGCGTGACCTTTTCCGAACTTTACTATAAATGCAGGTCAGATAAAACAGGCGCTATTGAAAAAAGAATAATCGATGCGATCACAACAAACGAAACTTATTTTTTTCGTGATATTGCACCATTCGAGCTGTTGCAGCATAAAATAATTCCCGACCTGATCGATAAACGAAAAACCTTGGCTCCGCCGGATACGCCTATTAAAATCCGAATCTGGAGTGCGGCCACCTCCACCGGTCAGGAAGTATACAGCATCACAATTATATTGAAAGAGCTGTACCTTCATCCGGATAAATATCACATCACACTCGTCGGTACGGACATATCCGGTCAAGCTATCGCAAGAGCCAGCTACGGCAGGTACAATAAATTTGAAATTTCAAGGGGGCTTTCCGCTGCAAAAATTAGACAGTATTTCAATCCTGATGGAGACGGCTGGAAAATTAAAGATGAACTGCGAACCATGGCTTCATTTCAAAAACTTAACCTTTTAAAGCCCTTAATAGGTTTTGGAAAGTTCGATATTATATTATGCAGAAACGTTGCGATTTATTTTACCCAGAAAGAAAGACGAAGGCTTTACAATAAAATTGCCGGCGTTTTAGTGCCCGATGGCTACCTGTTGATTGGATCGACTGAATCGTTGACCAATGTAACCCCCTTGTTTGTCCCGCAGAAGTACTTAAAATCGGTTTTTTACCAATTTAAACAGTAAGTTACTTTAGCGCCTCTTGTAGTTTGCTATTTATCTGAAGCGTCAGTTCAGCTGCTTCTGAAAGAATCTTGCCGGTCTTTGTCAGGCCATTATCTTCAGCTTTTGCCATCCATTCCCTGTATGTTTCGGCATGATCCTCATTATGTTTTATCCAATGACTGAGGAGTTTTTCCAGCTTTTCGTCAAATGTCAGTTCGCTCTTTATTTCATGGTCATGATGGTGATGATTCATCGGTCTCCCCCCCCCTAAATGTTTTAATCGATTCATAATACAGCTCAATTACATGCTTAACGGCAACAGGATCATTATGTTTTGACAAAATATCGGCAATTTGCATCATGCATGCCGGGCAACTGGTTACAACGGTAGTACTTTTAGAAGCAATGATATGATCTCTTTTTTTCTCACCGATATCAGATGACATTTCATAGTATTTAAGATTAAAACTTCCTCCCATACCGCAACATCTGTCGGGCTCTTTCATTTCAGAAAAACTGCAAGACGGATTTGCCCGAATAAGCGTTCTCGGTTCATGGTATATGCCGAGAGATTTTTTCAGATGGCATGGGTCATGATAGGTGATTGTTTCTGCATTTCCCATAATACTTTCAGAATGAGATATGCCTACGAACGACACCAAAAAGTCGCTGATATCAATCGTTTTTTCTGCTATAACCATTAAACTCTTTTGAACTTCCCTGGAACTATTTTCAAACATCATCGGCCAGACTTTTTTAATGGTAAAGGTGCAGGTCGCACATGCCGTCACAAGGTAATCGAACTCACCTGTTTCAAACAGTTTAATATTGTGGTCAACAAGCCCGTTAAATGTTTTTATATCACCTGATGAAATAGCGGGAATGCCGCAGCAACCCTGACCCTTTGGCATAAAAATACCCACCCCATGATATTCAAGCACCTTGACAACCGCATCAGCGATATTGGGAAATATCTTGTCTATCAGGCAGCCCGGAAAAAAAGCCACCTTAATGTCTGATTTGCCGGGAGAAGTGTTGATGAACGGTTGTAATTCATGAAACGGTTTGCCTGCAAGAGGCTTAAAATGCCGTGTAGATGGTACAGGAGCGAAAAACCTGGCACAGGATGTATCCTGGCTTCCATTTACGGCCTTTATAAAAAGGCTTTGATACTTTGCAGCGGTCTTTATTGCCTTGTCAAATGCTGCAGGTCTCGAAAGGATCTGTCTTAAAATAATTTTTTTAGTTAACGGTAACCCTTTATATCCGGTAAGAATGATCCTGGCCTTAAAAAATATTTCAAGTATATTTACTTCACAGGAGCAGCCCGCCTCACAGGACCCGCAGAGAAGACAGCGATTCAAACGATCCATAACGCCATTTGGATCCTTAAACATCTCTTCCTTTAGCCCATCAAGAAGCGCCAGTTTTCCCCGGGCCACATCAGATTCCTGTCCGGTTTGAGAAAACAGAGGGCATAAAGCCTGACACATCCCGCAGCGACTGCAGGTTGCAAGCTGTTCGTCGAGCGCCTGAATTTTTTTTGCAAGTTCGGTAATGCCGGACATTCGCATCAGGTCTTCTTTGACATTAGCTGTGTAATACCCTTTTCAAGGCCATCAATGGAAAACTCAAACATGGGAAATACCTGACTTATCGATAGAATCGTCTGCGTATAGTTCCACATGCGGGGCGGAACCGGATTCAGCCAGATACTGTGGGGAAACATATCCGCGAGATCCTTTAAACGCTGCAGGCTGGGCTTTCCGCTCCTTTCCTGTATATATATCGACCCATCCCTGGTCATCAGCTCATAAGGAGCCATGCTGGCGTCACCTATTATAATCAGCCGTGTTTCAGGATCTTTTCTGACAAAATCATCAATGCTAACAGGCTTTTTAAACCTGGACGGATCTTCCCAAACCGTATCATAAATTGTGTTATGGAAAAAATATGTCTTAACATCTTTGAACTGGGCGCGTGCGTAGTCAAAAAGTGTCTGAACTACGGGGATGTATGGGTCCATAGACCAGCCGCCGTTATCGATGGCAAGGATTACCTTAAGTCGGTCCTTCAGGCGCCTGTCAAAAATGATCTCTATTTCACCGGCATTTTTCATGGTCTGATAAATGGTTTCATGGATATTTACCTGATCCCTGGGGCCACTTGGAATCAGATTTCGAAGGCGCTTTAATGCCTCACCGATCATGGCTTGCGTTAAAGGGCCATCAAGAGAGTAGTCCTTGTACCTTCTTTCCATGGCGACTTTAATGGCTGATTTGTTTCTTGAAACGCCACCAACCCGCATGCCTTCCGGGTGGAACCCTGAATGCCCTACAGGAGACGTCCCACCGGTTCCGATCCACTTGTTTCCACCATCATGACGCTCTTTCTGTTCTTTCAGCCTTTCCTTGAAATATTCAATCAGTTCATCGGGGGTCAGTTTGCTCAGTTCCGATTCACTTATGCCGAGTGCTTCAGCCAGCTCTTTTGGATCATGCAGCCATTGTTCAAGCAGGGCCCTTGCTATTTCATCTAGCTCAAGCCCTTCAGCATCAGGCAGTTCAGCACCCTTAAAATAATGCGCAAAAACCTGGTCAAAAAGATCAAAGTAGCGCTCACTTTTCACAAGTATGGACCTGGCAGAAGTGTAAAAATCGTCAAGGGATGAGATCAGCCCTCTTGTAAGCGCCTTATGTAAAGTTAAAAAAGAAGTCGGACTCACCGGCACGCCGGCTTCTTTCATATGATAAAAAAAATCGACAAACATTAAAATATCCTTCGACGCGTTACATTCCCAGCAGCCCTCACATAATCCGGGCTCTTTTTAAACAGCACGCCCAAAAACGGCACATCGCCCTTTGCCAGTTTTTTCGGCTTAAAGTCCGGATCGTTTTCCAGCGCTCTGATCCAGTTGATCAGCTCCCGGGTGGCCGGACGCTTTTCTATGGACTCAATCTCGCGCAGTCTGTAAAAGGTTGACACGGCATTGTCCATAAGTTCATTATTGATATCAGGAAAGTGCACATTAATAATTTTTTTCATCATTTTTGGATCTGGAAATGCAATATGATGAAAATTGCACCGTCCCAGAAACGGATCGGACAGATCTTTTTTTGCATTTGATGTAATGATGATCACCGGCCGGTTTTTAGCGGACATTGTTTTATCAATCTCGATAATATCAAACTGCATCTGATCCAAAACATCCAGCATATCATCCTGAAAATCGGTGTCAGCCTTGTCTATCTCGTCAATCAATAAAACGGTTCTCTCATCTGCCGTAAAGGCCTGACCGATTTTTCCCATCTTGATATAATTCTCGATATTGCTCACATCTCTTTTTGAATCACCAAACCGGCTGTCGTTCAACCGCGTGAGTGTGTCGTATTGATAAAGCGCCTCAATCAGTTTCATGCTGGATTTAACATTTAAAATTAACAACGGCATTTTCAAGCTTTCAGCAACCGCATGTGCCAGCATTGTTTTTCCAGTACCTGGTTCTCCTTTCAGAAGAAGCGGCATCTCCAGCGCCATGGAAATGTTTACAATCTGTGCAAGTTCATCATCGAGCACATACCGGGTTGCTCCTTTAAAATTTTTTTTCTTTTCTATTTCTAACATAAAAACCTCTTTTCTATTTTTGAAATAATTTCTACTTAATTGTTTAGTTGGTCAATAATCACGTTGCACCCTGTCTGAAACTTCCCGGGTCAGCTGAAGGACTCTGACCGCATGCTCAAGCTTTAAAGATCCTGTACCGCAGCTTGGCGTGATAAGAGACTGGGCTTTAATTTTCAAACTGTCTATACCGAGCTTTTCAATTTGGCCTGCCTGCTCTTTCCATTTTAAAAATAGAGATGCAGCTGTCTCTTTTTCAATATCTTCCACAGACATGGTCGGCACGATCCCCCATGCCAAAATCCCGCCATTTGCCATGAACCGTTTAATATGATCAGGATAAAGGATGAAACGGTCAAAAAATCCATAGGCATCAAAGCTCACAATATCTACAGGAGAATCGAGTATGAGCGACCATTCCGCATTTGCACAAACATGAATTCCCGCAAGCCCGCCTTCTGCATGAACCGCTTCTATCACTTCCGCAAAACAGGCAGCTATCTCCTTTTCGGATATGCCGATAAATGCAGATGAACCAAAGCCCACCATGGCTGGTTCGTCAAAAAATATGATCACCGGGCATTTGAATTTTGAGAGCTGTCTGACCTGCCAGCCGGCCTTCAAGGCCAGAAGTTTCACCATGGCATCTCTTAAGCGGTCATCATAAAATATCGCCCGGCCATTTTGATCAGAAACGCCTGTTCCAAGAGTAAAAGGACCTGTGATCTGCCCTTTTAAAGCAACTGCCGGTTTTTCAAGAGAAGGTATCTGTTCCATGAATTCAAAAAAACCAGGAGCATCATCCGGTGAAATCACAAACCTGGATTCCTCAATATCTTTTCCATTCTCTGTAACCGCAAGATACTCCTCATAAAATTGAACGAGCTCATTTTCAAACTGATCATCAGAAGCATTGACAAACAATTTGTCTTCTTCCACAGAAAGCCCCGGCATACCATGAATAAATTGGGCCACCATCCCTTCTTTCTTATAAACCGGGAGTTGGACCCACAGGGGAATTTCCAGCGTATGAGAAAGCACCAGCCTTGCCGCTTCTTTGTGATCAGATATCGGCAGACTGCCTATCAGGGTCGGAAGGCTACCTGCTGTAAAATTAACGGCCATCTCTTTTTCCTTTCCGCTTGTAGCGGACTCACCATTTAAATTTTTTATATTAATTGAAAGACATAATTTTCTCAAGGCATTTTCGGTTTTTTACATATACGCCAGTTGTAGTTTTTTCGAGATTCTAATGGATGCTTGGGGCATACTGGCAACTCGTTGCCAGTAACCGAAGAGTAAGAGGCTATCCAAAAAAAGGTTCTTTTACAGAAATAATTTTCCCACTCGCTACTCGCATCGGCAGCAGGTCACCTCGCTGACGATAATATACTGACTGTAATATTGAGGATCTGTTTCCGGCTGCAATTTAATTCCCGTCATGACATAACCTTCTTTACATTTCAGCTCCAGAGGAATTATTGTCTGTGTATCGCCTTCATCCTTAACAAAATCACTTGGGCCAATGGTTTCCGTCGTATAGCAATCCGTTGAAGGGCACTTAAAACCGGTTGTTGCACAGCCAATCAAACTAAGCAGACAAACTGTCGACATTGTTATCAATACAATTTTTCTCATATCATATACCCCTTTTCATATATTACCTGAACCTTGAATAATCTGTATATTAATTCTTACCAAACAGCTAAATATTGAATGCTGT
>CAZTYY010000101.1:0-11070 GCA_964617785.1 uncultured Desulfobacterales bacterium
ACCATATCCGCAATTTTTCCTTTTTCTAAGCTCCCGCGTTCTTTTTCATCAAAGGTAGTCCAGGCTACTTCGTATGTATACATTTTTAAAGCATCTATAATCGAAACAGATTGATCCGAATCATAAGGATGATTACAAGCTCCATAGATTCCTTCAATTGGATCAGGATGGGTAACGGGTGCATCTGATCCGCCACTGAGATGTATTCCTTCATTCAAAATAGATTGCAAGGGTGAGCTGCCTTTGACACGGGGACCAAGGATTTCATTTAAGTATTCCACGGGTTCTAATGGGCTGATGAAAAAACCTGGTTGAAGCGTAATCCCAATTCCTAATTCGGCAATTTTTTTCAAATCACCGGGAAGAATCATACAAGCATGAATAATTGTATGCCGATGATCTTCCCTTGGATAATCCAGCAGAGCTGTTTCAATTGCTTTTACTGCCCGGGAAACAGCCGCATCCCCAATGGCATGCATTTCAATCTGCAAGCCGGCACGATTCGCTTTTTTGGCGAATTCAAACACTTCTTCTTCACTGTGGAAAAAAATGCCATTATTATCCGGATCGTTACTGTAAGGTTCATGTAAGGCGGCGTCACAGGCGCCAAAACACCCATCAAGAGCTGCAGCGAAACATCCGCCAATACGAGGCAGTTTGCGCTTTAGCACCTTCTCCACTTCCATGGTTTGAAAGAATAGCCGTGTCTGAAATTGACTTTTCTTTGTTATGGCTTTTGCAATCAAACTCACAAGCGTAATATCGAGATCTTTTGGAAAGCCGATTCCTTCAGTTGTATGAATCAATCCAATCCCTTTTTCTGCCAAAAGATCAAAGCTTTTTATTATGCTTTTTACAAGATCAAGCGGAGAAACCAATGTTGATGCATAATCAGTCCCTGCCAGATATGCTTCATTAAACAAATGGCCTTTATCCTCCTGAAAACCCCGCAAATTTTTGACCTTGTCAGGGAACTTTTCCAACATTTTTGTATTACAAACCGCCGAGTGTCCATCATAACAGATAATAATCAATGGCTTATCAGGACATACTTCATCCAGTTCCTGCCTGGAAATTAAACGTTTTTCTTTAACACTATGTTTAGAAATCCCAAAGGCGATAACTGCTTTCAATTTTTTATTTTGGGCCATGAATTTTTGAATAATTTCCTGGATTTCTCGAATGTCTCTCGCTTCTCTCACATCAAAATAGGAGACAGCGATCAGCGCCCAGTTTGAAAAATGCATGTGTCCATCCCCAAAAGATGGTAGCAAAGCTCGACTCCCTAATTCCACAGTTGAATCAGCTTTTATATATTCCGGGGGCAAAGAATCTCCCAGATAGACAATTCGTCCTTGATATTCAACAAGATACTCATAGACATGGTTGTCTTTATCCAAAGATATTATTTTTCCATGATAAATACGCATAGCTTTAATTCTTCCTTATATTTTTTTGATGGTTTCATAGATTCAGCTTTTGCTTAACTGATAGCAACTCGTTTTTCAAGTTTCTTTTTATATAAAAAAAATAATTATGGCTGAAAAATGAAATTTACACATCCTATACCTATCCTGATCCTGAATTGACAACGCGAAACCTTTAGCCTATACTTTTAAAATATAAATAAATTCGAATGCTTTTCTTTATAAGTAGAGACTGAACCTTTTTTATTAACCTCACGTTGAAATGGTCTTATTATTATGAAATTAATTGAAATTATTAACGTATTAGATGCGACGCCGCTTTTCAAAGGCAGCGACGACCAGTTAAACAGTGACATACCCACAGGCGGTTCAAGTGATCTTATGAGCGACATACTTGCGGGACGATCCGAAGGCTGTGTGCTTCTGACCGGTCTGACCAATATCCAGGTAATAAAAACTGCCTTGATTTCCGGCGTGGGCGCTATCGTTATTGTCAGAGACAAAACACCGCCTCAGGATGTAATTGAGCTGGCACAATCAGAAAATATTCCTCTTTACACCACACCCTGCTCAATGTTTGTGTCCTGCGGCAGACTATACACTCAAGGCCTTACCGGACTTGATGGCAACAAGTGAAATATGAAACCTGTGGTTAAAAAAAACTATCTGATAAAAAAGAAAGATTTTATTCACGCGGGAACCGCATCCATTGGAACAAAGAACCTGTTGAAATCAATGGGGATCGATCCGCAAATCATCCGCCGTGTGGCGGTCTGTGGATATGAAGGAGAGATGAATGCCGTAATGCACGGAGGTGACGGGCTATTGTCTGTTGAAATATCAGACAGTGAAATCATTGTTGATATTTCAGATAACGGACCGGGAATCGAAGACATTGACATGGCGATGCAGAAAGGTTTTTCAACTGCTGCAAAAGAATACAGAGAAATGGGTTTCGGCGCAGGAATGGGTCTTCCCAATATGGAAAAAAATTCTGATCAGATTGAAGTTACATCTGAAAAGAATAAGGAAACAAAGGTCAGGATGGTATTTTTTCTAACCAACGAAAAAGGAGAAAAGATTTGAGCGGAATTAGACAAAGCCTTGATTTTGTCAATTTCGATCAGAAAAAATGTACCAGATGCTCGGCCTGTGTCAAAGAGTGCCCCACCAAAGCAATCCGAATAAAAGGAAAAAAGCATATCTATATGGTGGACAGATGCATAGGGTGCGGTGAATGTATCCGTGTATGCCGAATAGGGGCTGTCAGTCCCAATACATTTGAACCTCAACTTGCCGACAAGGATAAAACACATATTGCCATAGTCTCTCCGGTGCTTTATGGCCAATTTTTGAATACAATGCCTGAAGATGTTTTGATGGGCCTTAGAAAAATGGGTTTTCACCACATTGTTGACCTTTCATACTATATAGAAATGCTGCAACTGGCAACTGAGGAATTTGTAGAAAGAAACAGACAATCAAAAAAAATTCCCTGGCCGATCATTTCTCCTTTATGCCCGGTGACAATCCGTCTGATCGCTTTCAGGTTCCCCGGGCTTTTACAACACATACTTCCCTTAAAAAGGTCGGTTCCTCTTGCTGCGGAAAGGATAAAAGAAAAATACGGTAACACTTCCGATAGTTCTGAAAGGCAGTCTGTCCTTTATCATATTACACCATGCTCGGCAGGAAATATAAGCCCATATGCATTATCTGTGCAGGATCCGGAAAGTGTTGATCAAATACTCGGAATTAACGAGATCTTTTCAATGCTGCTTGGGTGCATAAAAAAAATAGCTGAAGATGACAAAGATCCGCCAATTACTGACAATCTGTACTATTCTCCCAACAGAAGATCTCTAATGTGGGGGTTGCCGGACGGTGAGATCGCAGGTATGCGGATCGAAAAATCAATGGCTGTGTCTGGACTCAAGGAAACCATATCCTACCTTGAAAAGATAGAGGTCGGCCTTTTAAAGGATGTTGAATATATAGAATTCAGGACATGTCCGGAAGGCTGCCTGGGAGGACCTCTAACAGCTGTTGACAAATACATGGCCAAAGCTGCAATCCATAGAATGATTAAATTCAGCGGTACAGGCAGAAGCATGACAAGAAAAAAGATGCTCAAGCGATATGAAACCGGATATTTTTTTTCAAAAATCAGCCTTGAAAAGCTGGCCGAATTATTCGCAACATCAAAGAAACCATTATCGATTGAGTCCATGCAAGAAGTGGAAAGACTTTTGAAAAAGATTAAGGGAAAGGACTGTGCTGCCTGTGGTGTCCCCGACTGCAGGACATTTGCAGAGGAAGTAGTGTCCGGCGAGGCATCCGCTGGCGATTGCTTATTATTGAAAGCCTATGAAATACTGGAAAGGCAAAAAGTAGGACAATAAAATAATTTTTAAATAAAAGGAGTTACATACGTGAAAGTTAGTGATTTAGCTGAAAAACTGGCATTAAAGCCGGTAGCCGGTGAAAAAGGAATGGATCGCACAGTAAAAAAAGGATATTGCGGAGATTTGCTGAGCGAAGTTATAGCCAACACACCGGAAGGTAGTGTATGGCTGACGGTCCAGAGTCATCAAAATATTGTTGCGGTTGCGGTTTTGAAAGAAATGGCAGCAATTATTATGACCAGCGGAATATCTCCTGATCCTGATACATGTGAAAAGGCTGACCAAGAGAACATTCCGATTTTTATGTGGCCGGAGTCTTCTTTTGATCTTGCAGTTTTAATTCAAAAAGCAGGCGTGGATGCCGGTAAAAAAGGCTAGAAAGGCCTTTTGAAATGAGAAACAATGATTTGAAATGGTATACTGCTGATCTGCATATACACACCTGTCTTTCTCCCTGTGCTGACTGGGCAATGAGCCCCATAAAAATAGTTGAAAAAAGCAAAAAAAAGGGCATTGATATCATTGCCGTCTGTGATCATAATTCTGCTGAAAACGCTGAGGCCGTGATAAATGCCGGAAAGAAAAAAGGCTTATGCGTATTGCCGGGTATGGAAATATGTTCCAGGGAAGAAGTCCATATATTGTCTGTTTTTGAAAGACTTGAGCAGGCCGTTGCCATGCAGGAATACGTTTATAAACATCTTGAGGGTGTAAACAATCCGGAAGTATGGGGATATCAGGTTGTTGCTGATGAACATGATAAAGTTATTTGCGAAAACTCGAAAATGCTGATAGGTGCCACAACACTCGGGCTTGAAAAAATAGCAGACAGGATAAATGAATTGGACGGAATCAGCATTGCGTCGCACATTGACAGACGCGCATTCGGCATTATCGGCCAGCTGGGATTCATCCCTGTAGACCTTGCAATTGATGGTGTAGAAATTTCGAGCCGTATAACGGCCAAGGAGGCACTGGAGAAGATACCCGATGCCGCTCGAAAGCCATGCTTTGCTTCTTCTGATGCCCATTTCCCGGATGATATAGGTAAAGCAAGCACAAAGTTTTTTATTATGAAACCTACGTTTGATGAAATCCGGCTGGCGATGCAGAACAAAAAAGGCCGCAGGATGGAGGCTTGATTGCGCGAAATCTCACTCCACATAATGGATATTGCAGAAAACGGCATTACCGCCGGTGCGAATTGCATAAACATTCGTGTAGTTGAATCCCGAATAAAAAATTTATTAGAGATCTTGATTAAAGACAACGGCAAAGGAATCCCGAAAGATATGATTGAAAATGTTACAGATCCGTTTGTTTCCACCAGGACAACGCGGAGAGTCGGCCTTGGGCTTTCTCTGCTCAAGGCTGCCGCAATACGTTGCAAAGGGTCATTTTCAGTGGATTCAAGCCCCGGCCTTGGAACGAATACAAGAGCAACTTTTCAATATGACCATATCGACCGGGCGCCTCTCGGAGATATGGCGGCAACACTGTCCACAATGATCGCGGGCAATCATGAAGTTGATTTTATATACAAGCATTTTATTGATGAAAACGAATTTTTACTGGATACACGAGAGATTAAAAAGGAATTGGAAGATGTTCCGATTACAGATCCCTCCGTGATACAATATTTGAATAAATCGATAAAAAAAGGTCTGGCAAGTTTAGAGCCGCAAGAATTGAAAAGGAGCCCCAAATGACAAAAATAAATATTGAAGATCTGAAAAATATTAAAGAAAAGGTTGCCAAAGAGACATCGTTGCGGCATGGCGGAAACACAATAAAAGTAACAGTCCATATGGGCACCTGCGGTATTGCAGCAGGCGCCCGCGAAGTGATGAACATTCTCATGGAGGAGATGGCCCAATCAAACCGTTCCGACATTCGGGTCGTCACTTCAGGATGCATGGGTCTGTGCAGCAGTGAGCCTAACATTACGGTTGAACTTAAAGGTGAACAGCCTATTGTTTACAAGGATATGGATGCCAATAAAATGCGTCAGGTATTTAAACGGCACATTCTTGATGGAGAGGTACAGTCTGATTTTGCACTTGCAAGAATGTAAACCAAATGTAAACCGGTTTGCATTATCACCACAAATAGGATATAAACTGCGGGACTTAACTAAACTCCAAACTTCACCCTAATGCACTATAACCGATAATTAAACCGGTTCATGAGACAAGGAGGAAAATAGAATGGTTAGTCTTGATTTTCTAAAAGGAATCGAGGTGTTCGGAGGCCTTAATGATGAACAGCTTTCATCAATTCAGGCCTGCTCGACAGAAGAAAAATTTCACCAGGACGAAAAACTCTTCTCGGAGAAAGAAGAGGCGTCCTGCTTGTGGCTTGTCAAGGAAGGTCGTGTGGATCTCAAATTCGAGCTGCCAGGGGGCAAAACCACTGACCGCAATACTGTTTCCACCATATCAGAAAAGATGATTATCGGGTGGTCAAGTTTTGTTCCGCCATACAAATATACTTTATCAGCCTATTGCGCATCCAGAACCTGCAATGTTGTGAAAGTTGATACATTAGCACTTAGAGAGCTTTTCGATAAAGATCCAAAAATCGGTTATCTTATACTGTCTTATATGCTCCGAATCATTGGATCACGTTTCCAATCTTTGGAACAATCGTCCATGATGGCCCCTTTCAGAAAAACAAAAGTTGTTGTCCACATGGGAACATGCGGAATTGCAGCCGGTGCTAGGGGCGTAATGTCGGCTTTGATGGATGAGATCAATAATTCAGGCCGCAAAGATATTAAGGTTGAGAGTTCAGGATGTATCGGAACATGTCAAAATGAACCCAATATTACGGTTGAAATTAGCGGAGAACGTCCTGTTGTCTATAAAAATATGAATGACGAAAAAATACGCCTGGTTTTTAATAAACATATTCTTATGGGTGAGGTTCAGACTGATTACGTTCAGCAGGCCTGATGTCGCTTAAAGCTCATGTTAAGAAAGGAGGTACTCACCATGACTATTCTTGATTTTTTTGAGAAAGTCGATGTCTTCAAAAATATGAATGATGAACAGCTTAAAGAAATAGAGGACTGCAGCCATATCGAAAATTTTAATCGCAATGATCGTCTTTTTGCCAAAGGCGATGATTCTCAACACCTATGGATTGTTAAAAATGGCCAGGTCGATTTGCGCCTTGATCTATCAGAAAATTCAGAAATAAAAAATAATCCAATATCCTTTATTTCGACAGCTCAAACCTTCGGCTGGTCATGCTTTGCACCGCCATATAAATACAGACTTTCAGGGTATTGTTCCAGCAGAACATGTGAAGTGGTTAAGATAGAAAAAAACAAACTGATAGAGCTTTTTGAAAAAGATGCTGATATCGGTTATCAGGTAATGTCATACCTGGTTGAAGTTGTGGGTACCCAGTTTTATCAGTACCAGGATAAAATTGCTAAGCGGATTGGTGAAGGTATAATGGCAAGCTGGTAGGCAAAGGATTTCAATGAAAGTTGACGGAAATGATATTCGTCCGATATGGCCGGACAAAGATGGAAAAACTGTAAGAGTTATCGATCAGCGACTCCTGCCCCACGAATTTGTCGTTGCTGAGCTTAAAACAGTTGATCATGTTATCACGGCCATTCAGGACATGTTTGTGCGTGGCGCACCCCTCATCGGGGTTACCGGAGCATACGGTTTATATCTTGCTGCTTTGCGCTCACCAACCAGAGAGCCTGATAATGACTACCTTATCCAGGAAAGCATGCGCCTTAAAAACGCCAGGCCGACTGCGGTTAATCTTTCATGGGCCATAGAACGTGTTCTTGAAGTTGTTCTTCGTGAGAAGCATTCAGCAAGAATTGATGCAGCCCGTCGGGAAGCAGGCGCCATAGCGGAAGAAGAAGCTCTGAACTGTAAAAAAATCGGGCAGAATGGGCTGACTCTGATAAAAGAAATAAGCGAGAAAAAAAATGGAGAGGCGGTAAACGTCCTTACACATTGTAATGCCGGATGGCTGGCCTGCATAGAATACGGTACGGCGACCGCACCGATATATGCAGCATTTGACAGCGATATAGATATTCATGTCTGGGTAGATGAGACCAGACCGCTTAATCAGGGGTCAAGGCTTACGGCCTGGGAACTTGGAAAGTACGGCATTAAACATACCATCATTACAGACAATGCCGGAGGCCACCTGATGCAACACGGCATGGTCGACATTGTCATTACAGGCACTGATCGGTCAACGTACACAGGTGATGTTGCCAACAAAATCGGCACATACTTAAAAGCTCTTGCTGCAAAGGACAACAACATTCCATTTTATGTTGCACTGCCGTCTAGTACCTTTGACTGGACGATCAGAGATGGAGTGAAAGAGATCCCCATTGAAGAGCGCAATCCTGATGAAGTAAAATATGTCCAGGGGCTATACCAGGAAAAAATTGTAAGCACCCTGATTCCACCTGCAGACAGTGCAGCAAAAAACTTTGCGTTCGATGTAACACCTGCCAGGCTTGTAACAGGATTTATTACTGAAAGGGGTGTTTGCAAGGCTACCGAGAAGGATATTATGGAAATGTTTCCGGAAAAAAAATAGAATCGGAATAAAATAGTAACAGATAATAAATCTATATGATCACAAAAATTGAAAAAAAAATAATTGCTTCCATACAGGGAGACATACCGGTTACACAAAGACCATACCTTGAAATATCCGAAAAGATAGGAATAGAAGAACAAGAACTCCTGGATATTTTACAAAAACTTATCAATGAGGGTGTTATTCGGCGTTTCGGCGCCACACTCAGACATCAGAAGTCAGGATTTAAGGCAAATGCCATGGTTGCATGGCAGGTTGATGAGGAACGAATCGACGAAGTCGGAGAAGCAATGGCCGGTTTCAGGGAAGTTTCTCATTGCTACCGAAGAAATCCCGCTAAAGACTGGCCATATAATCTATATACAATGATCCATGCTTTGAGCGAAGAATCATGTAAGGAAACAGCTCTTAAAATGTCTAAAAAGACTTCTGTAAAAAAATATTCGCTCCTTTTCAGCCGCCGAGAGTTAAAGAAAACATCCATGAAGTATTTTGCAACCTGATACTCCACATATTCTTCTTGTTAATCCCTGGATTCATGATTTTGCTGCATATGATGTATGGGCAAAGCCTTCAGGACTTTTGTCGCTTGCCGCTATACTGAGAGTTCATGGTTTTACCGTTTCATACATTGACTGCCTGGACCGTTTTCACCCCAGAGCTACGCAAAGCAATCCATACGCCAGGCATGGACGTGGGCCATACTTGAAAAAACGCATTCAAAAACCAGAAGGGCTCCAAGATATACCACGGTATTTTTCACGCTATGGGATAAAAGAGGAATGGCTAAAGGAAGATCTTTTATCGAGTCACCGACCTGATCTCATCCTTGTCACAACACTGATGACCTACTGGTATCCGGGGACTGTGGAAACAATCAAATGCATAAAACAATTCTATCCAAAGGTGCCGATAATTCTGGGCGGTGTTTACCCAACGCTTTGCGAAAATCATGCCAGGGCTAATGCCGGCGCAGATATTGTGATAACAGGGACTGGTGAAAACACGATCCTTGAACTTGCCGGAAAAATAACAGGTTTCCATAAAAAGCCAAAATTTGACACCGGAGATTTTGATACGTTTCCTTATCCGGCATATAATCTTCAGACCCTGATTACATATGTTCCGATTATGACATCTAGGGGCTGTCCATTTTCATGTTCCTACTGTGCCTCTTCTTTCCTTAATCAAAAATTCACTCAACGAAATCCGAATCTCGTGACAGATGAAATCCTATACTGGCACAAAAAATATAATGTCACTGATTTTGTGCTGTATGATGATGCATTTCTGATTAAGCCTGAAAACCATGCCGTGCCTATCCTTAACAAAATCATCAGTTCAAAAATTGATATTCGTTTCCACACGCCTAACGCTCTCCATATCCGCGGGATTACAAAAGAGACAGCAACGCTTATGTTTAAAGCAGGTTTTACTACCCTTCGCTTGGGTCTTGAAACCGCTTCCTTTGAAAAAGAAGACAGGTTTGATAAAAAAGTAACGTATCCGGAATTTATCAGAGCTGTTTCATGCTTAAAGGATGCCGGATTTAAGAAAAAAATGATTGGAGCCTATATCCTTGCAGGTCTTCCGAATCAATCCGTTAAATCGATTAAAGAGTCTTTGGAATATGTGAATGAATGCGGCATCACTCCTATTATGGCCTATTACACACCAATTCCTCATACTGCCATGTGGGAAGATGCTTGTGCTGTTTCGAGATATGACCTTAAGTCCGATCCGATTTTCACAAACAATGCTGTTTTTCCATGCTGGCCGGACAGCTTTTCATGGGAAATATTGTCCTCGTTAAAGCAAATTGCTAAAGAATAGACAGAGGGGTCAGCTCTTCATTCTTGACATATAGCGCCTTTGCTCAATTTTATTGATTTTCCTTTTCAATCTCTTATCTTTGTCAAGAATGAAGAGCTGACCCCTTTGCCTCTGCCTTTGCCTCTGATCTGGAGAAATCCTTTGTAATCAAAGGCTCAATGGGATGTTAAAATTTTATTACAGGGACGCGGCATAATGCAATGCACGTGTTATAGTCGTAATTTTCCTTGTAAAGCCTTTGATGGCATGATTTAGATGAGAAATTAGTTTTTTGACCATACAAGATGGGTCTTAGCAAAAACAAAAAGTTTCTGAACGGTATTCCGTCCAGAAACTTTATTTTTTCAAGTCACCGAGATGACTTTTTTTAAAAGCAAATAAAACGGTTAACTAAACCACGGTTACATTTGCTGCTGAAGGCCCTTTTTGTCCTTCTTCGATATCAAATGAAACACGGTCCCCTTCATTGAGGGATTTAAAACCTGCTGAATTGATGCCTGAGTGATGCACAAATACATCTTTTCCGCCGTCTTCCTGTTCGATAAATCCAAAACCTTTTGAGTCGTTAAACCATTTTACGATACCGTTAGCCATGTTGGCAATCTCCTGTAATAAAAAATTATAGCTTCTAACTTTGGGGTAAACCACATTTGAATGTTGAGGATATACACCTTAAGGCGGAAACATTTACGCGTTACTCACAACGCTAGTTTTATTAGAATATTAGGAATACAAACAAAAGTCAAGCACTCAATAAGTTTTTTGTCAATAGCATTTTAAAATGTCCGGTTTTCATAGCAAGTGAAATGTCC
>CAZTYY010000102.1:0-2684 GCA_964617785.1 uncultured Desulfobacterales bacterium
AAGATTCTGGTCACTGAGACATGTAAACAATCTGCTTAAAGGTAAACTGTGCGCAACGATTCTGACCTGTTTGCTGCCTGATGCCATGGATAGCGTCAATCAATCATTGGCTGCTGAGTTAAGGGATTATGAACACATGGATCTTATAGGACAATTAACTGTTCAGGGAAATGTCCCCTGTATTACCTGTGGCAAGGGAGATGAATGTGAGATGAGTGGATTGAAAATGCTATACGGGCCCGATGCCAGGACATCAGATTACGGATACTCTCGAGTTGAGGATCAGAAAAAATTATGGGAAGAAGCAATACGAATCGGTCATCTAATCAATGAACGCATACAAACAACTAATAAAGGCTAAAACTCCATATAAAAATTTTCCGGAATGGACAAGGAGAAAAAGCAGATATGACTAACCTCTACAAAAAAAATGTTTTTATCACGGGAGGGTCGAGCGGTATCGGACTTTCAGCCGCAAAGCAGCTTGCCGCGCTCGGGGCAAACACGATCATTTTTTCAAGAAATCAGACGCGGCTTGAAAAAGCGGTAAGGGAAATTTCAAACACCAAAAAGGACGACAATATCCTTGTTGAATATATGCCGCTTGATGTATCCGACAATGAGATGACTGCAGATGTAATGGAAAAAGCAGTAAACAAAATCGGAGCGCCTGATGTACTGATCAACTGCGCAGGGAGATCATATCCAAATCACTTTGAGAATATTACCTATGAACAGTTTGATGATACCATGAAAATCAACCTGTTCAGTATCAGGAACACAATTGCAGCCCTTTTTCCGCATATGAAAAAAAAGGGGGGCCATATTATTAACGTCTCATCAATAGCCGGATTCATCGGTGTATTCGGATTTACGGATTATTCTGCATCAAAATTCGGAATAATAGGATTTTCAGAAGCATTAAGAAGCGAATTTAAAAAGTTCGGTATCCTGGTATCGGTTCTTTGCCCTCCTGACACTGATACACCAGGGTTTGAAACTGAGAACCTAACCAAACCTGATGAAACCAGGGCAGTTTCAGAAACCGGAGGCCTTCTTCATCCTGATTATGTGGCAAAGGTTATGATTAAAGGAATCGGGAAAAAAAGGTTCATGATCATACCAGGGTTTATGGGAAAAGCGACATATATAGTGAAACGGCTCTTTCCCGGCATTATTGAAGCAATTATGAACTGGGATATAAAAAAAGTCCAGAATCGCTAAAGTATCATCTATTCTATTGTTTTGCCTGTTTTGCTTTTTTGTTTAGCTTTGCGACTGCTTCAATATGGAACGTGTGGGGAAACATGTCCACAGGCTGTACTTCCGGCACTTCATAATAATCTTTCAACATGTTAAGATCTCTTGCCAGTGTAGCAGGATTGCACGATACATACACGATTCTATCCGGCGCCATTGCAAGAACCTGTTTGACAACATCCTTGTGCATACCTGCCCTGGGCGGATCGATGATCATAACATCCGGCTTTTCCGTAATCTGCTTTAAAGATTCCCGAATATCGCCCTCCACAAAACTAACATTGTCTATTCCATTTTTTTTACAGTTTTTCATGGCATCAGTCACAGCAGTCTTCACAACCTCAAACCCTGTCACGCTCTTTGCAGAATCTGCGAGCCAGATCGGTATTGTGCCTGTTCCGCTGTAAAGATCTATTATTGTTTCATTGCCTGAAAGTTCTGCATATTCTTTTATTTTGGTGTAAAGCTGTTCTGCCTGACGAGTATTGGTCTGGAAAAAAGAATTGGCGGATATGTCAAACTCAAAACTTCCGATTTTGTCTTTAATGACCGGCTCCCCTTTTAACAAAATTTCATATTCACCAATGGCAATACCAGCCTTGCTTGATGTAATATTGTTCACAATCGATACAATACCGGGATATTTTTCCGCCAAAAAATCGGCAAGGGGTTGAACCGTATTACGATCCTCTGATGCGGTTATGATGTTTACCATCCACTGGTCATAAGCCACTGAGTGCCGCAACATCAAAAAGCGCCAGAATCCTTTATGACTGCGAAGACCATAAGCCGGGGCCTTGGAATTTTTCATATATGTCCTGGCATCATTTAAAATAAGATTGCCGGTTTCAGGCTGCAGCAGGCACGCCTTGGTATCCAGAACCTTATAAAAAGTTCCAGGCACATGAAGTCCAAGGGCAAAGCCTGTGTCGACATCTTCTTTCTCCATCTCCTCAGGGAGAAGCCATCGCCTGTCGGAACAAGAAAATTCCATTTTGTTTCGATAGCCGAATATTTCTTTGGAAGGCTTTGTTTCATGAACCAATATGCCTTTCATCATTCCGATATGTTCTATGGATTCGACGACATGTCGCTTTTTGTATTCAATTTGCTTATTGTAGTCCAGAAACTGCCATTTACAGCCACCGCAGAATCCGCTGTACCGGCATGGAGGATCGATGCGAAAGGGTGATGGCGATAACAACTCGACTACTCCGGCCTCGGCATAATTTTTTTTCTTTTTGTAAATTCTTGCCCTTACTTTGTCCAGCGGTGTGGTGCGGTCGACAAATATGGTAAATCCGTCAATTTTTGCGACGCCCCTGCCTCCAAATGCCATATCTGAAATATCGAGTTCGCATATATCCCGTTTTTTAATTCCCAATTGTATTATCCTCTCTTCTTATGATAAAGTGCCATGCAAA
>CAZTYY010000102.1:2784-5266 GCA_964617785.1 uncultured Desulfobacterales bacterium
GGCTCCCACGGCCTTTTAAGTGCAGGTGATTCGCCAAAACAGATAAGTCTTGCCCGTGAATGCAACCAACAAGGCATGGCATATTTGAGATTTGATCACAGGGGGTGCGGGGAAAGTGAAGGTGATTTCGCAAATGTCACGTCTCTTGAATCAAGACACAAAGATCTTGTCAGTGCCATAGAGTGGGTACAAAAAAGATCTGATATCGACAAAAAAATCGGTCTGTTCGGGAGCAGCCTTGGCGGCGCTGCCGCACTGTCAGTTGCCGGCACATATCAAGTTGATGCGCTTGTCACCCTTGCCGCGCCTGTAACCGGAGCCTCAATCCTTGAGTCTGCCGATGCATCAGCTGATGCCTCAGTCGGTGCCTCAGTCGATCTTAAAGGACTGCCGATATCATTCTATCAAAAGTGCCTGAGCTTTGATATCACTGAAAAACTCCCTTCTGTTTCAAGGGTTCTGATCTTTCATGGAGATGCTGATACGGTAGTGCCGGTTTCAAACAGCCGTAAAATATATGAAAAAGCAAAGGATCCAAAGCACTTGATTATACAGGAAAATGGAGACCACAGAATGAGCGATCCAATTCATCAGGCTGGTTTTTATGAAAGTGCTGTGGAATGGTTTATGAAATTTTTAGTGCCGTAAACCATGACAGTAAATGGAATCCCTTTCACAATACATCCTCAATGATCATCTGAGGAGACTTCTTCCCGTTCCAGTAATTCCACTTGAGTCGAAAAAGAATTCTTTTATAAACACCTGGCACAGGCTCTGAAGGGTCGATATTGAACTGAATTGCGTTTATTGCCTGGTCCTGTCCATAGCCAGGTCTACAGCCGGGCCTGCATCCGGCCTGGGAAAGCCTCATACGCCTGTGGTTTTCACCCACAGTCTTTGAAAACAATACGGTTACATTTTCTGCAAGAAAGAGAGGTTCCGGAACTCCTGTGCCAAACGGCTGCATTGATGCAAGCTCATCTATTAGGGTAGCGGACATTTCTGGAAAAGCAAGCTTACAATCAACATCTATTTCAGGTATCATATGTTCGGATGTTAACCTCTTTTTTGCCTCAAGTTCAAAAGCATGGCAGAACCGTTCTATCCGGTCGGGTTTAATGGACATTCCGGCAGCCATTTTATGTCCGCCGAATTCCTCTATATATTCAGAGCATGATTCAAATCCTTTGTACATGTCAAAACCGGGAATGCTTCTTGCGGACCCCCTGCAGTTATCGCCCTGACCTGAAATTAAAATCACGGGACGGAAATAGAGATCAACCAGTCTTGAAGCAACAATGCCTAAAAGACCTTTCTGCCAGGAGTCACGGTAAAGCACTATGGTTTTCATCTCAAGGCGTCGGGGATGATCCCTCAAGTAGTTTTGGATTTCTCCAAGGATATTACTCTCCATGACTTTTCGGGTTAGGTTCATTTCACACAATAATTCAGCCATTTTGATGGCTCTCTCCCGACTTTCTTCAATGAGAAGCAGAAAGGCATCTTTGGCATGATTGATTCTTCCCGCGGCATTTAATCGCGGAGCAATTTTGAACGCCACATCGTCTGAATCGATAACCGATTTTTTTATCCGGCATGCATCGACCAAGGCTTTAAGCCCCGGTCGTTTTCCATGCCCGATCATATCAAGCCCGGTTTTTGAGAATATACGGTTTTCGCTGATCATCGGCACCAGATCGGCAATCGTTCCGAGAGCCACAAGATCACACATCTGTTTAAGATTTGGTTCCGGACGGTTTTTCCAGAAATCTTTTTCCCGCAATTGCTGTCTGAGTCCTATGACAAAATAGAATGCAACGCCAACGCCTGCGAGATGCTCAAGGCCTGATGAACAGTCAGGACGCCTGGGATTAACAATTGCAACAGCCTGCGGCAGGTCCTGGGATATTGTGTGGTGGTCGGTTACGACAACATCTATGCCCGCTTTACCGGCTTTATTGATGGCATCATGGCTTCCTGATCCACAGTCCACAGTGATAATCAGACCGATTCCCAAAGGCATGACTTGCTTTTCAATATGGCTTTCCTGAAATCCGTATCCCTCGTTCTCTCTATGCGGAATATACCAGGACACATCTGCACCTGCTGCTTTTAAAAATTCAAAGATGACTGCTGTGGAAGTTACGCCGTCAACATCATAATCACCGAAAATTAATATCTTTTCCCTGCTTTCCAATGCTTTGCAAACGCGATCGACCGCTTTTGCCATATCCTTTATGGCAAAAGGTGATGTCATTGTGTCAAAGGAAGGCTGCATAAATGCAAGCGCATCTTCAGGGGTTTTAATGTTTCTGTTTACAAGGACTTTTGCCAGAACCAAACTGCTCTTTAAAGCCCTTCGGACACTGTTTACAGCCCGCATGTCAGGATTTAAAATTTTTACTTTTTTCTCCATAACAGGCAGATACATTATCGAAAGCTTTATGGCAATATCTAAGCCAAATAAAAATCCGGATAAAAA
>CAZTYY010000102.1:5366-11058 GCA_964617785.1 uncultured Desulfobacterales bacterium
ACATTATCGAAAGCTTTATGGCAATATCTAAGCCAAATAAAAATCCGGATAAAAAACCAGGGCAAATAAAAATATTGAAAAGCCAATGAATGTGATGGTATATATCTCAGGTGGAAACCCAAAAAAAATATTTCAGAATCGACCGACGGGAAATATCATTTCTAAGATTCATCCTTGAGGCATATGACGGTATTGCTGTTGTCACCACGATCAATGCCAAGGAAGGACTTATTCAACTCAGCATCGCACCCGGATGCGTCGAAGAGGTTGAATCTGTTTTGAACAAACTTAAAAAAGATATTCTGATAGAAGAAACCGATTAAAACCAGTTAAAAACCAGATGGAAACGGATGAAAACTAAATATCTGTATATAAAAACCATAGGATGCCAGATGAATGTATATGATTCCGGCACCATCCTATCTGATCTCTCAATGCTCGGTTACAAATTGACAGACAATGTTAAAAAAGCCGACCTTGTGATAATCAACACCTGCACTATTCGGGAAAAAGCTGAACAAAAAGCATTCAGTTTTCTTGGCCGTCTGGCAGATCTTAAAAAGAAAAAACCCGAACTAATGATAGGCATCGGCGGATGCCTTGCCCAACAGGAAGCGAAAAACATACTGAAACGCGTTCCTTTTGCAGATATTATCTTTGGAACCAATGTGTTGGACCGTCTTCCCGCCTTGATAAGACAGGCGGAAAAAACAGGTGAGACAGCCATTGATGTGGATATGTCCGTAAAATCAAAGTCTGTCCTTTCAATTAATGCCAAAAGAACGCCAATAACAGATTATGTGACCATCATGCGTGGATGTGATAATTATTGCACCTATTGTGTTGTACCTTACGTCCGCGGCAGAGAAACCAGCCGCCTGCCTGAAGATATTATGAATGAAATCAAAACCCGTGTAAAAAAAGGGATGATAGAAGTGACCCTTCTCGGACAAAATGTCAACAGCTATGGAAAAAAGGAAGGGCTCTCCTCGTTTGCCGAGCTGCTGGCCATGGCAAACGGCATTGAGGGGCTCCAAAGAATAAGGTTCACAACATCCCATCCAAAAGATCTCTCCCTGAACCTTATTCATGCTTTTAGAGACCTTAAAAAGCTATGCAACCATATTCACCTGCCAATTCAATCAGGGTCAAATAAAATTCTGAAAAAAATGAACCGAAAGTATACAAGGGAATCATATCTTGAAAAAATTGACTCGCTGCGATCAGTGAAACCTGACATTGCAATAACCACAGACATGATCGTCGGTTTTCCGGGGGAGACGGAATCGGAATTTGAAGAGACCCTTGACCTCATGAAAACAATCGAATTTGACGGACTCTTTGCCTTTGCTTATTCCGACCGTCAATTGGCACCGGCATCATCCTTTAATGATAAATTAGAAGAAGGCGTGAAAAGAAAAAGGCTTCTTAAACTTCTCGATCTCCAGAAGGAATATACTAGAAGGAAAAACAAAACGTTTATCAACAAAATTGTCACGGTTCTTGTGGAAGGGCCGAGTAAAAAAAACAACGCGGACGAATCCAAGACCATGTCTCAAGACAGACAATGGACCGGTAGGACGCCTGAAAATAAAATAGTCAATTTTACTCTGGACAGAACCGATTTATCCTGCAATGATAATTTCCGAGGAAAACTGATCAATGTCAGGATTGAAAAAGCATTTTCAAACTCTTTGAAGGGAACACCTGTTACCGACATTAAAGGGGAAATCACTTATGCTGCATGAAGTCACCATAGCAGGCCTAACAATCGACCAGACCTCAAATACTCCGATCCTGATACTTAAATCAATTACTGATGAACATACTATTCCAATATGGATTGGACTGTTGGAAGCGACATCCATTGCTTCCGTTATGCAGAATATCAACTTTGACAGGCCAATGACCCATGATCTTTTTAAGAATTTACTGGAACAGGAAAACATGGAAGTGGCAAAAATAGAAGTCTGTGACCTAAAGGATAATACCTTTTATGCCAAAATCTATTTTCTTAGTCCTGAAAAAAAATTTTCAATGGATGCCAGGCCGAGCGATGCCATTGCTATGGCTCTCCGTTTTAAGGCGCCTATTTACGTTGATGACAAAGTGATTGACTCATTCAAAAATGCGGATAATAATTTTGAGTTGTCCGATAAAAGCACTGAAGGGAAAAAATGGGCTGATTATCTTGAAAAACTGTCTCCCGAAGATTTCGGAAAATATAAAGTTTAACTGTATAGTAAAAAGTAAAAATTATGATAGATCTTCATGCACATACCATATTCAGCGATGGCGAACTGATCCCCTCTGAGCTTGTAAGGCGAGCCGAATATAAAGGCCTTAAAGGGATCGGACTGACTGACCATGGAGACATCTCCAATATCGATTTTATTATTCCAAGGATAATTAAAGCTGCGGAAGAATTGAATAAAGTCCTTGATATCACTGTTATTCCGGGCATTGAAATTACCCATGTCCCGCCATCCTTAATCAAAGATACTGCAAAAAAGGCGCGTTCCCTGGGTGCGGCAATTATCCTTGTTCATGGTGAAACGATTGCGGAACCGGTTGCCGAGGGAACAAACCATGCAGCCCTGGAAGCGGATATCGATGTGCTTGCGCATCCGGGCCTTATTACTATGGAGGATGTTCTGCTGGCAAAAAAGCGGGGAATCTTCCTGGAAATTACCGGCCGAAAGGGTCATTCGCTTACAAACGGTCATTTGGCGAAACTCGCGAAAAAAACCGGCGCAGGCCTTGTTGTTAATGCCGATACACATGCCCCGGAAGACCTGATTGATGAGTTGAAGGCAAGACAGATAGTGGTGGGGTCCGGCCTTGATGAGATTGAATTTGAACTGATGCAGGAAAACGCTTTGTCTCTTTTAAGGAGGTCGTGTGCATAAGATTCGTCTCGAAGATGCAAAAATAGAATACAATGGAGAATGGTTTTCTGTTGATGATTTAAAAAATATGATCCAGGAAAAGATGCATTCAGGTGATATGAAGTTTGCCGAACTTGCAGATACCCTGGAAGAACTGAATAATGCCCTGGAAAAAAGCCACACACTGGAGACACATCTTGTAATATCGAATCAGGATTATAAAAAGCTAAAATCTTTATGTAAAAGCGAAGATGATAATATCTGCGTCAGGAAAGCTATAATGGCCTATATCGGAGAGGCGGCACCTGAAGACCAAAAAGATAAAGCTACCGTCAAATGCTCAAAATGTAAGGGAACCATTATAATACCTTCCAGTAAAAGGCCGATTGTCGTGAACTGCCCAAAATGCGGTACAAGCTGCCGCCTCACTTTGTAAGTGAGCGCCGGTTTCAAACCCAAGGGAAATATTCGGTAAAACTGTTTTGTTTTGAAAAAAATCACCGTCTCATGGACTTGGATTATGGACTTGGATTACGATTGACAATAACAGTATTATCAGCTATAAACATTGTTTAGAGATTTATTTTTTTAAACCAGAAAAAGTTTGATATGCGAATACAAATCAACACATTTCATTTTGGACGCTTGGCTCTTGCCTGTTTTATGCTGTTATGGTGCTGTGCATTCTACGGATGCGACAACAGCAGTTCTGATGGAGATGGCCAGATAAATGTTCACGAAATTGTTGGCAGTCCACCGGTGATTGAATCAATAGAGTTTTATAGATATGAAAACGGTGAGTATATTCCAGTAGAGCCGGAACTTTTTGGTACCGATGGCTATCTCTATCATTTTAGCCGTGACGAAGATATCAGCTTCATGATCACAGCAACTGATCCCGATCTTGACATGGATGAGGTGACAATCAGTACATATGATGTTTTTGATATGGAAACCGGTGACCCGCTTGAAAATTGGCCTCAAGTACCATTAACGGGTCCTGATGTTCATGAAATTCAATGGTGTGAGTCTTTTGACATATCCATCTGCCATCAACCTGAAGAAAATGTAACCTTTTATTTAAAAAATGTACTTAAATTTGATGTAGGTCTTGAAGGTCCAAAACAAATTTGGCTCACTATCGATGATATGGGCGGCAATTCAAGCAGTCATTATATATTATATGCACGCAACAATTAAGAAACCTGTTGATTCAATTGTCAATTATGAGGTCGAATCAATGTCCAGCAATCATAAAATGTGCGGCAATCATAATAGCAATCTCTTTTTTGCAAATGCCTTCGTAAATATCAGGCCGTTTTTTTTATTTTTATCTTTGATACTATTATTTATAACATGTTCATCATGCACTCATTGGCATAAAATATATGGTTTTGATGACAAAAAACAGATAGCGGAATTAAAGGCCATACCGAATTTGTTGAACGCTCTTCAAGATAATTACTGGTTCACCAGAAAACAGGCTGCGATAGCATTAGGTGCTTTGGGACCACAGGCTGAAGAGGCCATTCCAACACTTATCAGGGCTTTGGACGATACAAACTATGAAGTCAGAAGAGAAGCAGCCAATGCTATAGAAAAAATCGGTTCATCATCAAATGAACTCGTCCCTGTCCTGATTCTTACCAACAGGCTTGAAAGCAAAAGTTGGAGCGAGGCCCTGCAAGCCGCAAAAGAGATTGGTGATATAGGGCCCAAGGCAAAGGATGCAATACCGGCCCTTGTCATGATATTAAACAACGAACACGACAATTGGTCCGTACATTACCCGCTTACCCAGATTGAAGCCGCGAGAACCGTTGCAAAGATAGGTCCGCCCAGCTCAGGCGATGCCGTTCCTGCGCTTATCAATTGCCTAGACTACTTCAGCCCAGACATCAGAGAAGCGGCGGTTATTGCCCTTAGGGATGTCGGTAAAGAAGCAAAAATGGCTGTTCCAGCCATCGCAGATCTGGTGGCAAAAGACAAAGTAGCTGTTGTTAGAATGGAAGCGGCAAAAACACTCGGTATTTTAGGACCGGATGCAGACTTTGCCATGCCGTCTATAGTCAATGCTTTAAACAATGATAAAAATCCATACGTATGCCAGGAAGCGGCACTCGCCATGGCAAAAATTGATCCAACATCTCGGCTTGCCCTTGATGCGCTGGCAAGACACCTGGTTGACTTTGATCCAATCATCCGTATCGCAGCTGCCAAGGCACTTGTGACAACAGGTCCGCATGCAAAATTTGCCATAGCGCCATTGACCCACGCCCTGGACAATGATACCGATCCAATACGAATTGAGGTTGTTAAAGCTCTCGGGAATATCGGCCCTGAAGCCAAGTGGGCAAGGCCCGTCATAGCAAAATGGTTTGATGGCGGTGATGAAAATCTGCGCAAAGAAGCTGTCATCGCCATTGGTAAAATCGGTCCCGGGAAAAAAGGATCGGGAACAGATAAGGCTGTTATGAGTCTTTTAAAGGATGCCAGCCCTGAAGTCCGGCTGAATGCGGTTAATACACTCAACACATTTGCCATCAACAAACCGGAAATTCTTGAAGCACTTCAAAAACTTGCGGATTCAGATAAGAATATTGATATAAAGGAGGCTGCGGCTGCAGCTGTTGAAAAATTGAATCTGTTGCCGCAACAGTAGCATCAAATTCCATTAACCCGGGTCGTTTTTTGAGAAAACAAATTTAATCAGCATGAGAAACAGGGAGAGCAAAATAGCGTATTTTGATATCTTATAAAGCGTTCGCCATAAGGGGTTCGCTTTTTTCAGTATTTCATAATCC
>CAZTYY010000103.1:0-11001 GCA_964617785.1 uncultured Desulfobacterales bacterium
ACGGAAATTTACACCCATGTCATGAAAAAAGATATGGATTCAATTACAAGCCCTTTGGATTTATTATAAGGGATTTCAAATTACGTATCTATAATCGAGGCCTACTTGTAGAAATGTATCTTTAGTCAAATGAATGTCAACAACTCTATTGTATAATCAGATGTTCCAGGCCTTTTTTTTTCAAGTAATCAGGATATATCTTGTACGCTGGTCTTAATATAGGCAGGAGTTTCAAGGTTTTCGGGACATTCCCCTTTGCCTTCACCAACCTCCGGGTCAGTGCTGTTACAAGGTTTGCCTTGCCGTGCCAGAACTTATGGGCAAAATCTGCATCCATGGTCATTGTGACTTCTGGTTTTCCATTAAACTCGCCTCTGACAATTTCAACCTCGTTACCTGTTGCGTCGATCGTAATCACTCCGGACGGATTCTTGTATCTGAACTGTACACAAAGGTTTGTCTTATTCAATGAAGGACCGATATCAGGATGTTCCTTTAATATTTCGTAGAATTCCATCAGAATATCGTAGAGCATTTCAGTATTTTCATAAACACCGGAAATATCTTTGCCACTCCTTTTTTTTGCGGACTTCGGCCTCAAGTCTTCGTCTGAAACAAACAAAGGTTTTGCTTGTGAGCGGTAAACTTTTTTAATAATTTTGATGACAGCTTCCCGCTCAGGCTCAATCGGGTTGTAGAGCATCGAGCCGTCTTCCATTGCCGTTGTCGCAACCTGCTCTAATTTTGCGAGTTTGTCATCTATTCCGGCATCCTTTAAATTGAGCGGCATTTTTGTGAGGTAAGCAAGCTGCCGATTCAGCATTCTGACTTTTTCAATGCCTGCCTGAGCTGCCTGCCTTCTTACCCACTGGTCAACAAACCCAAAGTTTTCCAGCGTCTTTACTGCTAATTCGCGCGCTTTATATGGGCCTGAACCCATAAATCCTTTAAATGCATCAAGTTCAGGTCTATTAACCAGCTTTGTTAAGAGGTCGAGACTGGCGGATTTAATAAGGCTCTGGCTTTCACTGACGATTTGTGGAAAAGAGATTCCCATTGCCACGGCAACTTCCGAAAACCGCTCAACCTTTTCTTCGAGATTATATTCCATAACCTCGGGCAGGATAAGTGCATTGGCAAGTCCGTGAGGTATATGGTAAACGCCCCCCAGGGCATGGGAAATACCGTGAACCATACCGACCATTGAATGTGAAAAAGCAACGCCTGCCAGAAAGCTTCCGACAAGCATGGCGCCTCGAGCCTGCAAATCATCGGGTTTGGCACTTGCCTGAAGAATATTATCTGAAATCAGCTTTATGGCATGAAGTGCCAGTGCATCTGAAGCCGGAGACCACTCTTTGTCCACATAAGCCTCTATGGCATGCGCAAGCGCATCCATTCCGGTATAGGCGGTCAGTTTAGGTGGCATGGAAACAGTCACCTCCGGATCAAGGATAGCCAGCTGCGGCAAAAACTGCTCTTCAGAAAAAGGAAGTTTCACGTCATTTTTAGTATCGGCAATGACCGCAACTTTGGTCACCTCAGATCCGGTTCCGGCTGTAGTTGGAATCACAATGCTTGGCAGCAGTTCTTCGTTGCGGTCAAGAAGATAAGCTCCCATATGATCTTCGAGAGTGCCGCCCTTTTTAATGATTAGATTGGCAACTTTTGCCGTATCTATAACGCTGCCCCCACCGACTGCGATAATCATATCACATTTATGCTTTGTTCCAAGTTCGGCACACTTTTGGACAGTTTGTATGGTTGAATTGGGTGGTACCTGGTCAAAGATACAGACTATTTTGATGTCTGTGCCCTTAAACCCCTTTTTAACCTTATCGACGGGACCCGCCTTAACCAGTATCTCATCGGTCACCAGCATGGCCTTTCGTTTTCCGAACCTTCCGACCGCATCATTAATGTTGCTTAAAATGCCGATTCCGTAAACAAGTTTTGTGGGAAGAGAAAATTCGAAATATTCGGGAAGCACGGTTTCTCCTTTTATTTAAATTACACCCTATGCGCCAGAACTTCCCCCTGACCATATCTCATCATGCCAGGCAAATTCACGCTTTTCTACGGTCTTCACAAAGTAATCGATATTTTTTATCTTCCTGAACCCTTCATACCCTTCATAAATAAAGTCGATTATTTTTCCGATACCGAGAAGGCGTGCAGCGCTACGAACCGTTCTAAGCGAAATCGCTACAATCCATTTTTTGCTAAGGCGGTGGAAAACCCTGGTCACATCGGTGCTTAGTTTTATCTGATACATCCGCTGGTCATAATTATCAAGACTCCTGTATATCTTCCGGTACTCTTCCATATTTATATCCGGCCCGACCCCCAGGTCAATCATCTGTTTAACCATAAGATCATCCAGACTGTCCGTAAGCTCATGCAACTCTATTATTTTCTTCCCGGCCGACAGTATTCCCTTATATACGGTTCCCCTCAGGACTTTGTGCAGCTTTTTGACACTCGCATCTCTAAAAGAAAAGTCCTCGGGAGCATACAGTTTGTTAAAAAAAAAATTGCCGATCTTTTCATATTCCGGGTTTTTTTTAAGATCCTTATAAGTATTATTCAACCTGGTAGATTGAAATGCCTGCAGCGCATGTTTCAATTCCAGTGTTTTTTTTCTTTTATCAGCATTTTTTTCTTTTACCAGCATTTTTTTCCTCTTAAAGAATCAATTGTCATAAAGCGATTATATCTCCAGATTAAACTTTATGTCATTTCTTTTTTTTGCCGGCTTTAGGTTTCTCTAGTTTTTCATATTGTTTCATTTTTTTTTCCAGACTGTCTATTCTTTTAGTAAGAGCGGAAATTTGATCCTTTGTAGGAAGATTCATTACACCCAGCACTTCATTAATGCGCCTGTCCACATTATCGGCAATCCATCTCTTTACCGAATCTGTATATCCCGAAATTTCATTTTTAAGTCTGCTTCCTTCAGACTTTGAAATTTCTTTATTTTTCACAAGCATATTGACAAACCGGTCCACCTCATCTTCAGCCATTGTAAAAGCGCTCTGCCATATCGACATATACTTCTTTGCGTAGTCGGTCAAAGCACCGCCGCCTTTGCGAAAAAGCTGAATAAGAAGCCCCGATGAAACAGCTTTCTTATCTTCTCCCTTGTTCCGTGCAATAAGCCTGGAAACAACAGATGCCGTCAAGTCTTCACCAGTCTCATTATCGGTTATGAAAATTTCTTTTCCGGACCTGATTAGTTTGGAAAGGCTGTCCATTGAAACGTATTTTTTATCGGTAGTATCATACAATTTCCGATTTGCATACTTTTTTATCCTGTGCATTCAATCCTCCAGGATTAATTCATACGTCTGTCCGGAAATGGGCGCCATTTCCGGACAAACAGTATTGAAACAAATTAATCTGCTTTTTGCTCCAGGTTTTTGTTCAGCTTTTCATGTGCTTTGTCAAGGGCCTTTTCCATCGTTTCTATTTTTTTTGAGTTACCCCTTTTCAACTCACGTATGTTTTTGGCCTGAAGCTTTTCAAGGTCGCTTACTTTTTTATTAAGGGCCTTCAAGCTTGAGTCCAGTTTTGTAATCTGCGCCTTGGTCGGCAGGTTCATCATGTTGAGAACCTTATTAATCCGCCTGTCTAAATCAATGCTTTCTCCGATCCACTTTTTAATATTATCGGGTTTTAAAAAAGTAATTTCTTTCTTTTTTCCTTTCTTCAACAATTGTGAAGAAATATCCTTGGTTATATCCTTACCGGTCTTGGATAAAGTGACTTTGACCTTTTTGCCCTTTTTGATCATCGCCGCAAGCTGATCGACTTTTATATATTTTTTACTTACCGTATCATAATATCTTCCATTTGCATATTTCTTAATATTCAGCATTAGATGAACCTCCTCGATTTTTTTACGAATTAAACACTATACACTTTGCTCATTGAATCGACTTTTTTATTCAATGCGCCTATTCCTTGCATCAGGTTTTCAATCTCTTTTTTGCTTGGCATGTTAAAATGGGAAGGAATGGATTCCATACGACCTTTGATTGTTTTTTCAATGGTTTTTTTCATTGAATATTTTTTAGGATGTTTTTTAGGATGTTTTTTAAAAGCCTTTTTCCCATTACTAATAAAATCGTCAAAAATCAGGCGTACATCCTTTTCGATTCCATCAAAAACCTCTTTTCCGTCATCCAGATACTCTTCAACCATGTCCTTTGTATCATTTTTTAACTCACTGACGAACTCCCGGCTGTCGTCCATTAATCCATCCATTACCTTCCGAGGATTCTTTTTAACCCGTTTAAAAAAACTCTTGGTGTCGCCCACGAACTCATCAATTTTATCGCGTGATTCGGTTTTAAAATCCTCTATGAATTCTTTGCCGTCATCAATGAGATCTTCTATTACGTTACGTGGATCATCTTTCAGGTCAGTAACAAACTCTTTGCTCATTTTTACCGATTTTTTAACATACTTTTCCTTGTAATCTTCCGCCCTATCCTTAAGCTCCCCCTTTGCTTCCTGCATAGTTTTAACGATGTAAAACCTTGAATCTGTCTTTTTTGTGTTTTTCTTTGCTTTTGCCATTGTTATTTCCTCCTTAATATAATTAAAAAAATCTTTCGCACAATTTCATAACGCAATGTGTCATAGCTGCAATATGATGCATTGCGTTATATGTGTCAAGTATTTTTTTGTTTTTTTTTGTTTTTTTTCAAAAAAACTTTTTTTTCGTTGAATTAATCTTTTTATAATATTAATGTTTAGAAGACAAATCACTGTTTACTGTTTATACAATTGTAGCATTGACGATTCCTGGGAGGAACCCAATGTCCGAACCGATGACAAACGTCGACAATTTCTGGCTGTGCATGGATGAGCCGTCTAATTTAATGATTATTACTGCATTCATGGAATTTGAAGAGCCTCTTGATTTTAACAGGTTATACGCAACTATTGAACATCGTCTGGCGACCTTTGATCGTTTCAAAAAACGTGTCGTAAAGCCAAAATCCACTGTCGGAATGCCAAGATGGGAAACAGATAAAAACTATGACCTCCGTTCACATTTACATCGCGTTGCACTTCCCGCACCCGGAGACAAAAGCGATCTTCAGGAAATGATAGGCAACCTTATGACAACAGATTTTGATCACAGCAAACCGCTGTGGCAGATTCATCTGATTGAAAACTACGGAAAAGGATGTGTGCTTTTTTTCAGGATACACCACTGTATTGCCGACGGCATTGCACTGATCCATGTACTCCTTTCCACCACAGATACGGATCCCAACGCTCCATGGCCCAAAAAAAGCGAACCTGAAAAGAAAAAAAGCAGATCTAAAGTCGGCCCGATGCTTTCCTTTAATACCATGATGGACTCTGTAAGAGGCGCTGTGAAAACAAGCCAAAAACTGAGCACAAAGATGTTTAAAGAGATTGAAAAGTATTCATCCGACCCGAAAAAATTGACCAAAATATTAAAAACGTCTGCCAACCTTCCTGTAGAGTTTGCTTCGGTCCTTGCCAAGCATACGGTAATGAAATCTGATCCCAATACAGCCTTCAAAGGAAAACTGGGGGTAAGAAAACATGTCGCATGGACAGAACCCATGTCGCTTGATAAAATTAAAAAAGTAGGTCGCGCCATCAATACCGCAACGCTCAATGACGTGTTAATCGCAACGGTAACCGGTGCCATGCGGAGGTACTTAAAAACCAGAAAAACGCCTGTCAACGAATTGGACCTTAGGGTAACTATCCCGGTAAACATCCGGAAACCGGGAACAGAATTCGAACTTGGCAACAAATTCAGCCTGGTTTTTCTAGCCCTGCCTGTTTACCTTGAGGACCCGATCCTCAGGCTTAAAGAAGTAAAACGCAGAATGGACAAACTAAAAAAATCACCTGACCCGTATATTAACTTCGGGCTTTTAAGCGCCATCGGCTATCTGCCTCCGAGTCTGGCCCAAAAAGCCGCCCAACTCTTCGGAAACAAGGCTTCGGGAGTAATGACCAACGTTCCAGGCCCCAAGCAGCCGCTCTATTTTTCCGGCAAGAAAATATCCAATATAATGGTCTGGGTTCCCAGGTCAGGTGCTATAGGCCTTGGGATCGGTATCCTTAGTTATAACGGAAAAGTATCCGTCGGCATCGCATCTGATGCAGGGCTTATGCCTGATCCTGAAGTTCTTCTTGAAGGTTTTGAGGATGAGTTTAACGATCTCCTGGACATTGTTAACTCAGGAAAAATATATGATGAACCGCTTGTTCTGCACGATAGATATAAAGAAGCCCGATCAATCAAAAAAGAGGGCGAAAAGAAAGACAAAAAAGAAAAAATCGCCGATGATTTAGATCCGGGCAGATGCATTGCCCACACAAAAACCGGCAAAAGGTGCAGCAAGAAAACCCTGGAAAATTCCGAGTACTGTCACGTACACCAGCACCTCCATGAAGAGGACACGGTACTCCAGGATGTAGCGCAAATAATGAAAGAGCTGACCGGATAACAATAGGGATAGCAAAGGTAAAACAGGGGACACTCAGACGATCACTTTAAAGATAAAAGAAAATGTTCCGGGCAAATTTTATGTGGATGCAAATTGTATCGGCTGTTCAGTCTGTCCGGAAATAGCTGCTGATATTTTCAGATCAAACCTTGAAGAAGGATATGAATATGTATACAAACAACCTTCATGTGAAGAAGAAGAAAGGTTGTGTGCTGAAGCCATGGAAATGTGCCCCGTGAACGCCATCAGGAAAAATGAATATAATTTGGATCAAGAATGATATGTGGAGGATAAAGTGAAGCAGATAATCAGTATTAGCCTCGGAACAAGTAAAAATGATTATGAATTTGAAACAGAATTTCTTGGCCAGGAATTTAATATTAAACGTTTCGGAACTGACGGCGATATGGACAAAGCCGCTGAAATGCTCTTTGAGTGGGACAAGGAAGCGGATGCCATCGGTCTTGGCAATATAAAATTTCCGTACGGTATTGGACCAAGGTATCTAACAAAAAAACATACGGATAAAATAAATAAATTAGGTTCACAAATTCAGACCCCGGTAACCACCGGAAGTGCCCTGCGTGATGTTTCTTTTGAGTGGTGTCTTCGTTTTATCGAACACAAGTTCGGTGATTATTTTAAAAATTCCAAGGTACTGTTTTTGTCAGGTATGACCAGTTTTAAAATTGCCAAAGTCATGTCGGAATATACTGACAACCTTACATTTGCAGATCCTATTATTGAAAACGGAATTCCCAAGTTTATCAATTCCATTAAAGACCTTGAACGTTATGCGCACGGAGCACACGAAATTCTTCAATGGGTGCCAAGCAAACGGCTTTCATCTTCGGCCGCACCAATTAAATCATGGAATGAATATATTCTCAGCAAAGCCATGCAGAAGGCAAACATAATTGTTGTTCCTTATAGCGGTTTCTTTGACCACTTTAAAGATGCAGCCCTTGAGGAGCTCGGAGGAAAAACAATTATCACATCAACAGCTTATAATGACAGGGTTGAATTTCTTAAAGAAAGAGGCGTTGATGTTATTATCGACACCACACCTAAAATCCTGGAAAGAGTGGTGGGGCCTAATGTACTTGAAGCCCTGATAATAGCTGCCCTTGAACGAAAAAGAGACCATCTTCGTGGTGATGACTTACTGGAAATTATCAGTACTCAGAAAATGGACCCGAGAATCGTTTATCCTTCCGGAAGTGAAAAACGAATCAACCGTTTTGCATTTGTTATTCACCCGCTTTCAAAAGAATTCCTTAAAAAGGATAAAGCTGTGGACTTTTTATCGGGTTTCACACCTCCTATCTTTCTTGATGCAGTTGAAAAGGTGATCGCATATGCACCTCCCTGGGTATATTCAAAAGTAACCGGAATAAAATCGCCCACCGGCGCAGAAACAGAGGGCTGGCTAATCACGGTTGGCGGAACACCGAAACAGATGCTCGCCCATACCCCTGAATTCACTTACAAACGCCTTTTACAGGCTGCGAGAATGGCCAAGAGGATGGGTGCACAGATTATGGGACTTGGTGCTTTTACTAAAGTCGTTGGAGATGCGGGCGTAACGGTGGCAAAAAAAGCTGATATTCCCATCACAACCGGAAACAGCTACAGCGCTTCCGGCGCACTTTGGGCAGCGGCAGATGCAGTTCGCCGCATGGGCCTTATTAAGGTTGAAAAAGGAAAACCAATAAAAGGTAAAACCATGGTGCTCGGGGCAACAGGTGCCATCGGATCAGTTTGTTGCCGCCTTCTTGCAAAAGCATTTGATGAAGTTTACCTTGCAGGCAGAAATACTGCAAAATTATTATCTCTCGAACAATCAATTCTTGCTGAAACACCCAATGTCAAAATCAAAGTTACCACAAAACCGGATAAGTACCTTGGAGACATGGATGTTATTGTTACCGCGACTTCAGGGGTAGGAAAAAAAGTCCTTGATATCACAAAAGTTAAACCGGGTTGTGTGATAACCGACGTGGCAAGGCCCCTTGATTTGTCCCCGGAAGATGTTATGAAACGTCCCGATGTGCTGGTTATCGAATCAGGAGAGATCGAGCTGCCGGGCAACCCGGAAATGAAAAGTATCGGCCTGCCTCACAAAGTAGCCTATGCCTGCCTGGCGGAAACTATTGTGCTGGCACTAGAGGGACGCTTTGAGATTTTTACAATCGGTCGGGATATCGAATGGGAAAAAGTAAGAACAATTTACAAACTGGGCCTTAAGCACGGAATGAAGCTTGCCGCAATATCAGGTGTGAATGGAATTTTTTCCGATGAGGATATTGCCAAAGTAAAAAAACTGGCACTTAAAGCAAGAAAAAAAGGTGAGAAACCAGGAGGAAAGGCGTGAAACAGATCACAAACATCAGTCTTGGAACGGAAGACGACGACTACAAAATCGAAACAAAATTCCTTGGGAAAAATTTTTCAATACAACGTATTGGAACCGATGGAGACATAAATAAAGCCGAAGACCTGCTGCTCAAGTGGAACAAAAAAGCGGCTGCCATTTGTCTAAGCGGTTTTAAATTCCCATATACCATCGGCTCAAAAAAAATGCCGAATAGAGAAACAAGTGAACTGCTGGAGTTGTGCTCTCAACTGCAGACACCCGTCACCACGGGTGAAACACTTCGTGGTGTCAGCCAGGAATGGTGCATTCGCCATTTACAGTTTCAATTTGGCAATAACTACTTTACAAATGCCAGGGTTCTATTTTTCTCAGGACTGGCGAGTGCGACTATTGCCAAGGTCATGTCTGAATATACTCAAAACTTGACCTTTCTCGATCCGATTCTCCAAAATGGTATTCCAAAATATTTAAACTCCATGGATGATCTAAAAATGTATGCCGGCAAAGTTCGTGAAGCTCTGAAATGGATTCCAGGCAAAAAATTCTCTTCCGTAGTTCCGCCGATAAAAGCGATGAACGATTACCTCATACGAAAGGCGATAAAAAACGCGACCGTAATTGTTGCGTCGCATTATGACTTTATCGATCATCTTGACCATTGCGCTGAAGGAGACCTTGAAGGAAAAATCGTCATCACTTCAGCTGTTTATTCTGACAGAATCGACCTGTTAAAAGAAAAAGGGGTTGATGTGATTATCGATACAACTCCAAAAATTTTTGATAAAGTCGTTAGTGTTGGGGTAATCGAGGCATTAATGGTTGCCGCCCTTAATATTCCCAAAGGGAAAAATATGAAGGATGATCTACTCGAAATCATCAGCGAACAGAGAATGAATCCCAGGGTCATATTTCCTTCCGGAGAAGAAAAACGCGTTAACCGGTTTGCATATATTGTGCACCCTCTGTCCAGGGATTTCTTGAAAAAACTGAAACCGATTGAAGCTATTTCTGAAATAACACCGGGTTCGCTCGGAGCCATTGAAAAAGTAATGGCCTATTCGCCGCCATTTGTTTATTCAAAAGTTACCGGCATAAAATCACCCACCGGAGTTGAAGCTGAAGGATGGCTGATAGCCATTACCGAAACCCCGGAACAGATGCAAGCACATGATCCTGAATTTACTAAAAAAAAGATATTGCAGGCAGCAAAAATCGCCAAAAAGCTCGGCGCACAGGTAATGGGCATAGGAATGCTGCCGAAAGCCATGCATGGTGCAAGCCTTGATGTTGCAAAACATGCGGTCTTACCTGTCACAACCGGCAACAACTATATTGCATCAACAGCACTCTGGGCAGCAGCCGAAGCTGTCCGGCAAATGGGATTAACAAAGCTGAAAGAAGGAAAAATTTTACGGGCAAAAACAATGGTTATCGGTGCCACCGGAGCAGTAGGCGCAATCTGTTCCAGACTTCTCGCCACAGCTTTTGAAGAAGTCTATATGGTGAGCCGGAACATGGCAAAACTGTTAACGCTTCAGGAAACTGTTCAAAAAGAAGCACCGGACGTAAAAGTCCATGTCTCAACCAGAGCCGATACCCACATCGCTGACATGGATGTCATTGTTGCGGCAGCTTCGGGAGCTGGACAAATTCTTGATATTATGAGGGTAAAACCGGGATGCGTTATCACCGATATTACCCGGCCCATGATTTTTTCCAAAGAAGAAGTTGCAAAACGACCTGATGTTCTGGTGATAAGAGGGGGAGAGATACTTCTCCCCGGAGAAAATATTGAAATGAAAGATATTGGCCTCCCGCCTCAGGTGGTTTATGCCGGCCTTGCAGAGACTGTCACTTTGGCACTTGAAGGAAGATTTGAGGTTTTTACGGTCGGCAGTGATACTGAATGGGAGAAGGTAAAGGAAATTTACAAGCTGGGATTAAAACACGGCATGAAACTGGCCACTATTTCCGGGGTTAACGGAGTATTTAGCGAAGAGGATATTGCAAGGGTAAAAGTATTGGCATTAAAGGAAAAAAAGAAACAATGATCAAGAAGCATGTTCAAAAAATCGGCAGATCCGCCATGCGTCTCGTGGTAAACGATATGCCGGCAAA
>CAZTYY010000104.1:0-10982 GCA_964617785.1 uncultured Desulfobacterales bacterium
AAGAACAATTCTCTTTAGGTAGGCCCCATATATCCAGTAAGGCTTGAAGTGAGGCCTCAGCGCAAGTATAGCGATGCATTCGTCTATATGCCTGCGTCATAACTGTATCAATACTGTTTTCTTTCATGATACCCCCTTTATTTAATACGTATAACAAATATTATTAACAAGTCGGCTCGAATACACGCCGTTTGACGATTTTCCGATAACATATAAAATATCAAGCATTTTTTCACAAGCTTTAATTGCCATACTTTCTGGATGTTATGAATAAAGGCAGGCACTACCGAACCATGAGGTAGGACCGCAACAGATAAAATTATTTGGGTAGGTAGTCACCGTAACTACCGATTCAGGTTTCGAAAAAAATCTTTGGCATAGTAGTCAATGCCGTTACATTCGATTCGTCCCCACGTGTGTGTGGAGCACACTTCCTGTATCACTTTGAAATTAAAAGTATTTTTTAAGCAGGCAACTTCAATCTGTGACAAAATGCCACGACTTCACTTCGATGAATTCTGGGTGAATTCTGGGGACATTTAATTCATCCTGTTTTGATTTTCTCTCAGGCTTTTGAGACTTTCACGAATATTCCATAAGTTTGAATCAAATCCATAAAAAACGTGGTCAGGAATCTTTCTGGCAGTCAAGCGCCTGTTTCAGGTCATCTTCAAGATCAGTTATACCTTCCACACCCACGGACAACCTCAGAAGCGAGTCCTTAATGCCCACACGTTTTCGTTCAGCGTCAGACATGGTGGCATGTGAAGTCACAGCAGGAGAGCATATGAGTGTTTCAACGCCTCCCAGGCTCACTGCCGGATGGATCAGTCGAAGTCTTCTGACAAAATCCGTTGAGTCAAGGTTTTTAAGTTCAAACGACAACATTGCGCCAAAGCCCTTCATCTGGGACTTGGCAATTTCATATCCCGGCATGTTTGCCAGTCCCGGATAATAGACATTCCTGACAGAGTCGTGTCTTTCAAGAAATTCGGCCAATCGCATGGCATTTCTGGTCTGGCAGTCGATTCTCAGGGCAAGCGTTTTCATGCTTCTTTCAAGCAGATAACAGGTCTGTGCATCCAGGCTTCCCCCAAGTAAACGAGCCAGATTACGAATGCGCCCACTGTTTTTTTTTGAAGAAACTGCTGCACCGCAGCAGATGTCACTGTGGCCTCCCAGATATTTTGTACCGCTGTGAACAACGACATCAATACCGAATTCAATTGGATTCTGGTTGATAGGAGAAGCAAATGTGTTGTCCATAACAGTGATAATGCCGTTCTTTTTTGCAAAATCAGCCACTTTTAGAATATCGATAACTGAAAGCAGTGGATTTGTCGGGGATTCGATAACCATCACTTTTGTATTATCCGCAGCAGCGTTGATGACCGAATCAGCATCTGTCCCAACAAATGAATATTCAATTCCATGCTTTTTAAATAGTCCTGTTGCCAGCGTATGGGTTCCGCCGTATATCTCATCAAGCATGACCACGTGATCGCCTTTTTCAACAAATGCCAGAATTGCCGTACTCATTGCCGCCATTCCTGAACTGAATATGACACCATCTTCAGCGCCTTCCAGGGCACAAATTTTTTGAATAACAGCATTCTGATTTGGAGTGTTAAAATACCTGGGATAAGGTGTGTCTTCTCTGTCCAGATATTCGTATGACGATGAGGTGAAAATCGGCGTGTTGACTCCACGGGTTTTGCCATCTTTGTATGAACCGCAGTGAACGCATTGTGTTGATTTATTCATCTATACAGATTCCTTAATTTCTTCTACTCTTTTAGAAATATCCCTGATATTCATTTTACGATGGTCTATCCACCATTTCGCATCTGTTTTTTCCTGCCACTCCCTGAGAAACATTTCAAACGCTTTGTCTGATAATGCCTTGGCATTATCATTTTCAAATTTCAGGCTTTTTTTCAGATAATCAACCTTGCTAATCATTTCCCCTCGTATCTTAACTGCCCAAGAAATCATTTTTTGAGAGCCCTCAATCTCGGGAAATCCAATAGTCTGGTGTTCTTCAACCAGTCCCGCCGTCTGTTTTTTAAAATACTCTTTTTTACATTTTTCACAATACCAGTATTTCTTGTCCACAAGAAAAAGATTTTTTTCGTGGCTTTCGAAAAGCTGTACCTTGAATTTTGTCCGGCATGTCCGGCATTTCACATCATAAGAAGATATGTCTTCGGTCATTTTTTAATATCCTGAATAGCGGTTGGAATAAAAGGGAAACGTCAGTCCCTCTCAATCGGTTGATAAAAAACACGAAGATTGGCGATTTTTAATGAGCCGCTTGTATACTGCAGCGATATTCTGAAAATGGTCTGTTTTGATTCGTCTTTTTGCATAAGGTTTGCACGAAGTCTTCGCCATTCCCTATTTTGATAAATATAGCTCTCATCAATATCAGGACCTGAGTAATTTTCTCCCTTATCATGATTTACATCACTTCCCCTGTCCTGGTTGAAAATTTGAAATTTACCAGAATCTTTTATAGCACCTGACATAATATTTTTTGCGAATACATCTGCCTCCATTTTAAATCTTCCGGTTTTATAAAAAACAGCGAATATATTAGTGTGACCATCGCTGTCCTTACGGAAAATTTCAACGTATCTGTTTTGATCGTTTTTATTTTCAGGGAACAGCACTTCTCCCGGTGAACCATCAATATCATATGTTCGCCAATCCAACTCATCGGTAATATCTTTCCAGTCTTTTCCGGGCAGTGTCGGAAGTGTTGTTTTATACCGTTTTCCAAGAGATGTTTTCGCCGCCTCATCGTTATGGATATTACTCCATTTGAATGGAGCTGTTGGGCTTGAGTGCCCTTTAGCTTTAAGATTTGATTTGGCGGACGAACCGTCCGTTGCACATCCATTAAGGCAGAAAAATGTCATGAGAACAGCAAGTATAATAATTGCAGCTGAAAAATTATTATGGGTTTTCATTACCTGAATATTCCTTTTTATTGGCAAGCAGAAGTATCTATTCAGACACTATTTAACTTATTTAGTCAAGAAAATTGATGGTTTCTAATAATTTTGAATTTTATCGATCAGCACGGGAAGAAATGTTTTTAGATCTTCGACAATGCCGTAATCCGATACTGAGAAGATGGCTGCCCGCGGGTCCTTGTTAATGGCGATAATCATCTGCGAGTTTTTAATACCGGCAATGTGCTGGGCTGATCCTGAAATGCCGCAAGCCATGTAAAGTTTTGGCGCGACCTTTTTCCCGGTTTCGCCAATCTGTTTTGCGTGGGATAGCCATCCCATGTCACATGCTATTCTTGAAGCCCCGACAGCGGCATTTTTTAAAAGAGACGCCATATCCCTTGCAAGGCCTACGTTTTCAGCTTTTTCTATTCCCATTCCAACAGATACGATCACATCCGCTTCTTCAAGGGAGTTGTCACTGTCATCCATGGATGTGAGTTGTAATGGGACAAATCCAATGGATTCATCAGATCCATAAGGCAGGCTTTTCACGGTTACTTTACCTGGTTTTAACGAAGTCCGGTCTTCATTGGCGTTGTCGAAGGCTCCCGGCATAACCGTCAGTATTGTCCGGCCTTCGTGACCTTGAATATCCATTATAAATTTGCCGCTGAAAATAGAACGTCTGAAAATGGGTGTGTTGTCTTTATGCTTCAGGGATTCGACATTTGTTATGCATGAGGCCTGTAAGGCATGTGACAAAAAGGCTGCTGTCTGACATCCCCTGGGCGTGTGGGTCAGACAGATGTATAAAGGGTCAACCTTGTTTATTATATTGTAAAGACCTTTTGAAAGCAGTTCGGGGTTTGGAAGAAGAAGACGGTGGTCTTCAAGGGCGATAACATCGATGCCTGTAGCTTCTGCCGCAGCCTTTGCCTGTAATTGAATGTCCTGTCCTGCCATTACAATTATGATTTCCGCCCGGCTGCCGGGAAAGAGTTCTTCTGCAAACCGGACAAGATCTTCCAGTGGTTGAACAGGTCTGTTTTTAATGGTTTCAGATATCAGTAGAATAATTGGCGTCATGGTAAAACTCTTTTTTATTTAAGGAGCATTTTATCACGTAAAAGACCCAAAAGCCTTTCAGCCTTTTCATCTGTTGTGCCGTCTATCATCTTACAGTCAGTGACCTTCTCGGGAAAAGATACGGAAAAGACAGCTCCGCCTTTTTTTTTTGGCGAAAATTTATCAGAATTAACGGTTAATATTTTTTGTGATTTTGATCGGAGCATATTGGAAAGCGACGGATAACGGGGGTGATTTATGCCTGACTGGATGGTCAGAAGTGCAGGCAGTTCCAGGACAGCCTCTTCCGACATTCCGCCTTCCATTTCGCAGTCAACGGTAACAGAACGCTCTTTGTCGTTAAGCGTCTCTTTAATAACTGATGTCGCGCAGGGAATGCATAGGTCGGCGGCAATAAGCGGTCCGACAATGCACTGCATATCATCTTCGGCCATTACTCCCGCCAATATCAGGTCGTACTTTTCAGGGGCGGCAAATCCGGAGATAAGCGATGAAACAGTTTGTGCATCAATGTGTCCCGGATCATATTCAGTGTCGGCTTCAAGTTGAGGGTAGGTGATATGGATGGCTTGGTCTGCGCCTTTTCCGAGCGCCCTTTTCAGTGTGTCTTTTACCCTTTCCGGTCCCACAGAAATTACATCCACTGAAACATCGGGATGAGATTCTTTAATCAGCAGTGCTTCTTCCAGGGCATATTCATCAAACCGATTCATTCTGTATTCTGTTGAATCGCCTCCGGAAACCCAATTGTTGTCAGAGTTGATTGAAAGGGCTGATGATGGTTCCAGGACATCTTTTATGCATACCAGAATTTTCATTCTTCTTTCATTAGCACCGGAACTTATTTTTTTCAAGGTAAAAAATCGAGCGTTCGCTATATTTTTTCTTGACTATTTTTGACAACCTGTATAATCCATGGAAAAAGACGGAAAAGGAGAAAAATGAGCACTCTTTTTATGATAAGACATGGACAGGCATCATTCGGCAAGGAGAATTATGATGAACTATCCGACCTTGGAAGGCGTCAGTCACGCATCCTGGGAGAGCGCTTGATGAATTCAGATGTCCGGTTTGATGCCATATATTCGGGGACTTTGTTAAGACAGACCGACACTGCAGATCTTTTGTTATCCGTATTTGACTCCCAAGGTTTTACTATTCCGGAAATATGTCAAACAGATGCGTTTAACGAACATGATTCCGAAAGCATTTTAAGAGAACTTATCCCTGTTATGATTAAAGAAAACAAAGAGTTTAAGAAGCATGTAGACAGAATTTTTGATGATAAAAAATCATTCCAGAAGGTTTTTGAAGCGGTTATGATTAAATGGGTGTCAGGAGAATACGACCTTCCGGGTTTGACAAAGTGGGAGGACTTTTTCCGTGATGTTGAAAAGGGAATCAAGCATATAATGAAAACAGGAGGCAGAAGAAAGAATGTGGCACTTTTTACATCAGGAGGACCGATTGCCGTTGCTGTCGGTAGAGCGCTTAATCTTTCAAGTCGCGATACAATACGGGTGAGTTGGCAGATAGTGAATACGTCGGTATCCTGTTTTAAATATACGGAAAACCGATTTATGCTTTCAACGTTTAATGAACATTCGCACCTTGAAAAGAGATTTATAACTTACAGATAAAGAAAGGAGGTCTGTCATGGACTTTGACATATCCGAGAAGATGCAGGTTATACTTGATATGATTAACGAATTTGTTGAAAAGGAACTGATGCCGCTTGAGTCTGAATTCCTGAACAGCGAGTTTGTCGATATGCTTCCGGTTCTGGAAGAGAAGCGGCAGATGGTGAGGAAAATGGAGCTCTGGGCTCCCAATCATCCAAAAGAGCTTGGCGGTATGGGCTTAAGCCTTCTTGAGCACGGTCTGATCTCCGAAGCGCTGGGCCGGTCACCGATAGGCCACTATGTATTCGGCTGTCAGGCACCGGATGCCGGAAACATAGAGATTCTTCACATGCATGGGACCGAAGAACAGAAAGAGGAATATTTGAAGCCGCTTGTTGAGGGAAAAATTCGGAGCTGCTTTTCCATGACGGAAGTCGATATGCCCGGTTCCAACCCTGTCATGCTTGAGACGACAGCAGAAAAGGACGGAGATGATTATGTTATAAACGGTCATAAATGGTATTCATCGTCTGCGGACGGGTCGAAGTTTTCCATTGTAATGGCGGTAACAAATCCTGATGCTCCTTCCTATCTGCAGGCAAGCATGATTATTGTCCCCACAGATACACCCGGGTTTAATCTTGTGAGGAACATTCCGGTCATGGGTCATGCAGGGAGTGATTATGCAAGCCATGCCGAGATATTGCTCCAGTCATGCCGGGTGCCGCAGAAAAACATTCTTGGAAATGAGGGCCATGGATTTGTTATTGCCCAGGACCGTTTAGGTCCGGGAAGAATTCATCATTGCATGAGATGGCTCGGTATATGCAACAGGACGTTTGACCTGATGTGCAAACGGGCGAATGAGCGGAAGATAACACCTGATGGCAAAACCCTTGGGACACGTCAGATTATTCGGGCATGGATTGCCGAATCTGCAGCTGAAATTCAGGCGGCAAGGTTGATGACACTGCATGCTGCATGGAAAATAGACAAGGTTGGAGCAAAAGAGGCGCGTTTTGATATTTCGTTTATCAAGTTCGTTGTGGCAAATACCATGCAAAGAGTCATAGACAGGGCGCTGCAGATTCATGGCGGCCTTGGTATGACGGACGACTGTATCATAGCTTTCTTCTATCGGCACGAACGTGCGGCACGGATATATGACGGTGCAGACGAGGTCCACAAAATGTCTGTTGCCAAGAGAATATTAAAATCATATCAGGAAAAGAAATGACGGGAGTCTTGCGACAATATGAAATTTAGTGATTTCAGCCGGAACGTAATTCTCTCCGCGGAAGATATCTGCAGGGATATTTTTCTGGAAAACAGGGATTCGATTAAAATCAAGAAAGAAAATGTTGTAGTAAAAAATCTTGTCAATATTTTCAATGCCACGCTCCGGTTAAGCAATGAAAAAGGTTTCCAAGCCATGAGCCTTCGCGATCTTTGCCGTGAGACAGGCCTGAGCATGGGGGCGCTGTACTCATACTTTTCGAGTAAGGATGATCTCTTGGGAATCATTCAAGAGCAGGGAAGAAGGCTTGCAGTTAAGGTTTTAACGGAACATATAGAAAAGGCTGAAGGCCCTGAAGAAAAGCTTGAAGCTGCAATAAGATCCCACTTGTACCTCAGCGAAATAATGCAGGAGTGGTTTTTCTTTTCATACATGGAGACAAGATATCTTGATAAAGAGGAGCATAAAAAAGCGATAGCGGGAGAACTTTATACAGAGCAGTTGTTTATAGACATACTTGAACAGGGAAACGCGCAGAAGAAATTCAATGTTGACAATGCGGTCCTGACAGCTGCTGTTATAAAGGCGATGCTTCAGGACTGGTATTTAAAGAGATGGAAGTATTCGCGCAGGGCTATTTCGGTCGAAGAGTATGCCGGATTTATTATCGGTTTTATCGGATCTCATATTGGGTCTCATATTATGCCGTGTGCACCTTGAGAAAAAATAGGAGAAAAATAGGAGGAAAACATGACCGATATTGACAAACCGGTTGATGTCAGGGAGGGCGAGGAACTTGATCTGAAAAAGATCGAGGAATTTTTAAAGGATAGTATTGCAGGACTTGACGGTGATATCTCTGTTCAACAGTTTCCAAGCGGCCATTCCAATTTGACCTATTTCGTTAAAATAGGGCAGCGTGAGTTTGTGCTGAGAAAACCGCCGGCAGGCAAAAAGGCAAAGACGGCACATGACATGTCGCGCGAATACAGAATATTGACGGCGCTGAAAAATACCTTTCCCTATGTGCCTGAAACCATGCTATACAGTGAAGAGCTCACCGTGATTGGAAGTCCTTTTTATATTATGGAACGCGTAAAAGGGTTGATTTTACGTAAAAATTTGCCTAAAGACTTTCCGCTTTCAAAAGACGGCGTAAAGGAGCTTTGTAGAAAACTTGTGGACGTGTTTTGCGAGCTGCATACAATTGATTATAAAGCTGTCGGCCTTGAAGACTTTGGAAAGCCTGAAGGGTATGTCAAAAGACAGGTTGAGGGGTGGAGCAGGCGTTATCGCGATGCAAGAACAGATGACGCACCGGACTTTGAAAATGTGATGGGCTGGCTTCATGAAAAAATGCCTCCGGACAGTCCTCATTCCGCAATTATACATAATGACTATAAATTCGATAACGTTGTGCTGAATCCATTGAACCCTGTTGAAATTATAGGTGTCCTTGACTGGGAGATGGCAACGCTCGGTGATCCGCTCATGGATCTTGGAGGCACGCTGGCATACTGGATCGACCATGATGACCCGGAAGAACAGCAACTCATACGCATGCTTCCCACAAATGCACCCGGTATGATGACCCGCAAAGAGTTTTTGGAATGCTATATTGAAAAGACAGGGCGACGGATAGACGGCGTCGATTTTTACTACTGTTTCGGTATGTTCAAGCTGGCGGTCATTGCCCAGCAAATTTATTTTCGCTATTATCATGGGCAGACAAAAGATAAGCGATTCCGGATGTTCGTTTTTGCCGTACAGATTCTGGAGAAGACAGCGCTGAGGGTTATTGAAACAACTGATCTCTAGAATCGAGAGTCCATAGTCGAGGGGCAAGGATGAGATATTCTTGGCCCGTGGTTATTGAGAAGAGTTACGAAATGAAACAGAAAAATTCAGGGGGTTAAAAATGGAAAAATCAACAGTCTCCATAGTGCGCTATGAGAAACCATTTGAATCAGTAAAAAAAGCCGTCGATCTTTGTGGAGGTCTGGATCATCTGCCTAAAAAGGCAAAAGTTTTTATAAAGCCGAATATCGTATTCTGGACAAAGGCTGTGGCGTTTCCAAAATGGGGAGTCATCACCACTTCCAGAGTCATAGAGGATATAGTGGTTTTACTGAAGGAGAGGGGAATTGACGACATCACGATAGGGGAAGGTGTTGTTGTAATGGATCCGAAAGATACTGAAACTCCGGCCCATGCATTTAAAACTCTTGGCTACGAAACCCTGAACAAAAAATACGGGGTAAAGTACATCAATATTTTCGACCGTCCTTTTGAAGAAGTTGATCTCGGAGAAGGTGTTGTGTTGAATTTTAATTCCGACATTATCAACAGCGACTTTGTGGTCGATCTCCCGGCAATGAAAGCACATAACCAGACGGTTGTGAGCTTGGGGATTAAAAATCTTAAAGGGATGATTGATATCAATTCAAGAAAAAAATGTCACAGCCCGGACCCTGAAAAAGATCTGAACTTTATGATTTCAAGACTTGCTGATAAAATGCCCCCGATGCTGACCCTGATCGACGGCATTTATACACTTGAGCGGGGCCCTGCATTTGATGGAAAGATGCACAGGAGTAATATTCTCGCTGCATCAAGCGATATCCTGTCCGCGGACATGGTAGGGGCAAAGCTGCTCGGATATGATGCTTCAAAAGTTCCTCATCTTGTACATGCAGCTGCAAACAGGAAACGCCCCCTCGATCTTTCTGATGTTGAGGTTAAAGGCGAGAAGCTGGAAGATGTAGCATCAATCCGCGAATACGAATATACATTTCCATATCAAGACGATGAAGATGGATGTATGCCTGTCCCTTTGGCCAAGGGCGGTATCAAGGGCCTTTTTTACAGAAAATATGATTCGTCAATGTGTACCTACTGTTCCGGACTGAACGGGATTATCCTTTCCGCCATCCGGTATGCATGGAAAGGAGAACCCTGGGACAGGGTGGAAGTCCTTACCGGAAAGATGATGAAACCGACGCCGGGCATGAAAAAGACTATTCTGGTGGGCAAATGTATTTACCAGGCAAACAAGGATAATCCTGACATTCAGGAGATGATTCCGATTAGGGGATGCCCTCCGCAACCAAAAAATGTAATAAAAGCATTGCACCAGGCAGGGATAGATGCAGATCCGGGGTTGTTTGATCAGGTTGAACAGCTGCCCGGTTTTTTTATGGCCCGTTATGAAGGAAAACCTGAATTTGACGAGTCGTTTTTCAGAATAGAAGCATAGAAGAATGGAAGAGGGGAGGGGGATGTAATGAGTCTTTTTACGGTTGATCAGGAGAAATGTGCAAGAGACGGCATCTGTGTTGATGAATGTCCGATTAAAATAATTGAAATAAAGAAAGAGAACCAGACGCCGACACTTGTATCGGGTGCAGATGAGCTTTGTATCAGATGCGGACATTGTGTTGCTGTTTGCCCACACGGTGCTTTGTCCCATAAAGACATGAGGTCTGAAGACTGTCCTTCTGTAAAAAAGGAGTGGCTGCTCGGTCCTGAACAGGCAGAGCATTTTCTGCGCACCAGAAGATCCATACGAACATACAAGGAAAAACAGGTTGACAGGGATACACTGGCACGGCTTATAAAGATTGCTTCATACGCCCCATCCGGACACAACCTTCAGCCTGTAAACTGGCATGTTATCTATGACCATGATGAACTCAAAAATCTGATCAGCATGGTTGTCGACTGGATGCGCTACATGGAAAAAGAACAGCCCGAAATGGCAAAAAGCATGCATTTCGATCTGGTTATTGCAGCATGGGAAGTCGGGATTGATGTAGTGTGCCGCTCAGTTCCTCATGTGATTATTGCCCATGGCTTAAAAGCCGATCCCACGGCTCAGACAGCTTGTACTATCGCCATGACATATCTTGAGCTATCAGCATTGCCCCTGGGCCTTGGAACATGCTGGGCAGGTTTTTTTAACATTGCCGCCATGTTCTGGCCTCCTATGCAAAAAGCGTTAGCACTTCCCGAAGGCCATGGCGCTTTTGGAGCGATGATGGTAGGATATCCCAAGTATAAATACCAGCGTTTTCCCTT
>CAZTYY010000105.1:0-5689 GCA_964617785.1 uncultured Desulfobacterales bacterium
TACGAAGGGCCGTTTTACAAAACAGCCGTTTTGCTTACGAAGTAGTCATATGACGAAAAATTGCGGGCTACCCCGCAAAAAAAGAGTGTGATCCCGCTTTTTTTCTTGATATCACATTTCCAGAAATGATGCCTTACAAGCCACGTGAACAAATGTTCATTCCTGTTTGCTTTTTATTAACGTATCATGAAAACTTGTTTGTTTAAAGAGGTGTTTATGTTTAAGTGGCAGCTGCCACCCAGAATCAGACGTTCAATGCATTGCTGTTTTTATACCGGGAGGTTTTAAGACAGGAATTCGATGAGATAGGGGATGTGGTTAGTGCGAAAAAACCTCGGCGCTTACCGGTTGTATTTTCAAAAGAGGAAGTTCGGAAAATCATTAACCAGCTTGATGGTTATAAATGGCTCATGGCCCACAGTTCATGTATGGATCCGGGCTGCGCCTAATGGAATGCCTGAGCCTGAGAGTTAAAGATATAGACTTTCATTGCCGGCAGGTCGTTGTACGGGATGGCAAGGTGGGAAAGTCCTGAAAATATCAACCACTGATTAATGAGGTGCCTGTCATCAATTCGGGCTTTTCAATACCCATGATCTGAAGGATGGTCGGTGCGATATCCCCGAGTTTGCCTGTCTGCAGAGTAATGTCCTGTTTGTCATAATTGACCAGTATTAGAGGAACGTTGTTGGTGGTATGGGCGGTGTGCGGGTTTCCATTTTCATCCAGCATTTTTTCTGAATTCCCGTGATCAGCAGTAATCAGAAGTGTTCCTGATTTTGATTTTATTTTCTCCACAATTTCACCTACACAGGTGTCCACAACCTCCACTGCCTGAATGGCGGCATCCATTATCCCGGTATGGCCCACCATATCCATATTGGCGAAATTAAGCGCAATAAAATCATACTTATCTGAGTCCAGTCTTGAGATGACCTCATTTTTAACATCATAAGCACTCATCTCCGGCTTCTCATCATATGTGTTTATATCCCTCGGCGACGGCACAAGACACCTGTCTTCTAAAGGAAAAGGTTCTTCTTCACCGCCGTTAAAAAAATATGTCACATGTGCATACTTTTCAGTCTCGGCTATTCGAAGCTGTGAAAAATTCTCCCTGCTTAAAACAGCCGCAAATATATCGTCAAGATGAATCGGCTGGAAAGCAACCGGAAGGTCAAATTTTTCATCGTATTCGGTTATACAGACAAATTCAGACAAATCGAGCATAACGTCTCTGTTAAAAAAGTCAAACTCCTCTTCGATAAATGCTTTTGTTATCTCTCTTGTACGGTCTGCCCTGAAATTAAAAAATATAATGCCGTCATTGTCTTTGATTATTCCTTCCGGGATGCCATCTGGCTGTGACAGCATAACCGGGCAGACGAATTCGTCAGTTTCGCCTCTCTTGTATGCATTTAAAACAGCTTCAACAGCATCATTCTCCCGAGTACCCTCCCCTTTTGTGTACAGCTTATATGCTTTTTCAACTCGATCCCACCGGGTATCCCTGTCCATTGCAAAATAACGGCCGCAAACCGTGGCAATATGCGTATTTTTTTTATTGCCCAGATAGTCCATAAGTTTCTTCAAGTAACCTGCACCGCTCTCAGGCGGTGTATCCCGGCCATCTAATATGGCATGGATATATACTCTGTTTAATCCTTTTTCTTCCGCCATATCGACAAGCGCAAAAAGATGCTCCAGGCTGCTGTGCACTCCGCCATCTGAGATGAGCCCCATCAAATGAAGCGCCGCATCCTTTGCCTTGACTTTTGACATTACAGAATTAAAAGCCTTATTCTCAAAAATAGATCTGTCTTTGACAGCCATGTTGATGCGAAGAAGATCCTGGTAGACGATCCGTCCGGCGCCAATATTCAAGTGGCCCACTTCTGAATTTCCCATTATGCCGGAAGGGAGCCCCACAGCCTCACCCGCACATTTAAGCTCGGTATGTGGGCAGGAAGCAAACAATGCATCAAGATTAGGCGTATTAGCCTGTTTAACCGCATTTCCTTCTTGATTGAAATTTATCCCCCATCCATCAAGTATCATCAGCATGCATGGTGCTTTTCGTTTCATAACCTTTTCTCCGTTATTATTTCATCCCGGCATCTTTCTGGGCTTCACTTTTTGAATTCAAGTATTGCTCAATACCGACTCTTTTGGCGTCCGCCCAAAGCCCTTCAAGGTCGTAAAAGCTTCTCACCGGCTCATAAAAAACATGTATGATGATATGCCCGAAATCAAGCAAAATCCATTGCCCGTCTTTCATCCCCTCGACGCTTAAAGGCATTTTCCCCTTTTTTTTTAAATCCTCCCGAATAAACTCTCCGATGGATTTGGCATGTCGGTTTGAACGTCCGCTCAAAATAATAAAAAAGTCTGCAACAGAAGTGAGCTCACGGACATCCAGCACTACAGGATTTTCTGCTTTTTTTGTAAAAGCAGCTTTAAAATATATTTCGATTTCAGAATCTTTTGATGACTTTGGATTTAATGTCATCGATAAAGCCTTTTATCCATAATATACGCCTCAACTTTTTCAGGCACATAACCTTTAATCGGCTTGCCTGTTCTGATATTCTCCCTTACACCTGTCGCCGATATATCGAAAGGCGTGACATCAGTCTGGTATACGGGTTTCAATAATGCATGCTCATAATATCGTCCTGTTTCCGCAAGATGATATTCATTGGATATTTTGTTTTTGAGAAAATCATATATAGAGCCCTTGATCCCGGCACTTAATTTGTTCCCATAACCGGGGCGCGACATCACAACCATGGGTAATAATTCAAACAACTCCCTGTAAGACATCCAGGTGTCTATCTCAAGAAATGCATCGATCCCCAGGACAAGATGGATCTCGTCATCTTTGGAATATTTTATTATAAAATGCTTCACCGTATCAACTGTATAGGAAGGGCCGTCTCTCCTGATTTCAACATCTGACACAACATATTCTGATTTATCCGGAAAAGCCTTTTTGACCATTTCAAATCGGTGTTCAGCAGATGCGATATCGACTGCTTCCTTGTGAGGCGGAATAGCGGACGGAATAATGATCATCCTGTCAAAGTCGAATTTCTCCTTTATCTCACCTACGACCCCGACATGCCCTGCATGAATTGGATTGAATGTACCGCCGAATAGGCCTGTCCGCATTTACTATTCTCTTACCTGTCCCTCTCCAAAGACTATGAATTTGGTTGTTGTCAGTTCCTCAAGGCCCATGGGACCGAATGCATGAAGTTTTGATGTGCTGATTCCTATTTCAGCCCCCAGTCCGAGCTGTCCCCCGTCATTGAATCGTGTGGAAGCATTCACAAGAACGACTGACGAGTCGACAGCCCTTAAAAACCTTCTCGACCGATCATAACTTTGTGTCACGATAGCTTCTGTATGCTTAGAGCCGAATTCCGCCATATGCCGTATTGCCTGATCCATGTCATCAACCACTTTTACCGCAAGGATAAGGTCAAGGTATTCTTCGGGCCAGTCGGCATCAGAGGCTGGCTCGGCATCGAGAAGAATACGACATGTTTCTTTGCACCCTCTCAATTTAACACCTGCCTTTGCAAAACTTCTTCCCATAACAGGGAGAAAGTCCTCTGCAACAGCTTTATGGACCAGCATTGTCTCCATTGCGTTACATACTCCCGGCCTGTGTACTTTTGAATTAAAGCATATCTTCTCTGCCATCTCCAGGTCCGCGTCCTCGTCAACAAAAACATGGCACACACCCTTATAATGCTTCAAAACCGGAATCTTTGAATTCTCGACAACAAATCTTATAAGGCCCTCGCCGCCCCTCGGTATAATCAAGTCAATATATTCTTCCTGGGCCAGAAGAACTTTCACAGCCTCCCGATCGCTGACCGGAACAACCTGAGCAATCTCTCCCGGCAGACCGGACTCTTTCAGGGCATTACAAATGCTGACAGCAAGTGCCTGGTTTGAGTGAAACGCTTCTGAACCGCCTCTTAAAATTACTGCATTACCTGCCTTTAAACAAAGGCCTGCGGCATCAACCGTTACATTGGGCCTTGATTCATAAATAATCCCGATAACACCTAAGGGTATTCTCATGCGCGCCACCTGGAGTTGGTTCGGCCTCTGCCATGTCTTGCTCATTGCGCCCACCGGATCATCCAGTGCCGCCACCTCCCGGAGCCCATCCGTCATCGATTTGATGGTTGCGTCACTTATTGTCAAACGATCTATCATCGCAGCAGAAAGCCCGACATCTTTTGCTTTATCAAGGTCTTTCTTGTTCTCATCTTTTATGAATGGTGCATCTTTTAAAATGCCCCGGGCAATCTTCAGCAGCGCCTCGTTTTTCTTTGCCGATGAACAGGATGCAATCTCCATTGACGCGGCCCGAGCCGCTTTAGCCATTTCTGTTATCTTTGATTCAATTGACATCTGTACGCCTCTTTCATTACATGCAACCGATATCTAAATTTCTGTAACCGTCATATTGTCGCGATGGATTACCTCATCATAAGGTTTGTGACCAAGGCGTTCCTCAACTTGCTGCGTTTTCAAACCCGCTATTTTCCTTATATCAGCAGCACTGTAATTTACAAGTCCCCTGCCAAGTCCGTTGCCTGAAGCATCATAAAACTCCACACATGCACCGACATTAAACTCCCCCTCAACCTTTACAATCCCAATGGGGAGAAGGCTTTTACCTTTTTTAAGGATCGCCTTTACTGCTCCGTCATCAATATAAAGCGCGCCTTCCACTTTCATCGTAAACGCTATCCAGCATTTTCTGCTGGGAAGCCGTTTCTTGCCCGGAACAAAATAGGTGCCGAGCTGCTCGCCTTTTGAAAGACGGATCAGAATATCCTTCCGGTCTCCCCTTGCTATTATCATCGGGACTCCGGCTCTTGTCAACTTTTTCGCGGCTTTTATTTTACTCTGCATTCCGCCCCTGCCAAGGGCTCCGGGAATATCACCCGCAATTTTTTCGATGTTTTTATCGATTGTCTTAACTTCCCTGATCAACTCTGCGTCTTTGTTTGTCCGGGGATCTTTTGTGTAGAGCCCGTCAATATCCGTAAGATTGATAAAAATATCCGCATCCATAAGAAGCGTTATCATGGCCGCAAGATTATCATTGTCTCCGAATTCTATCTCCTCAATCACTACGGTGTCATTTTCATTGATGACCGGGACCACATTCCACTCCAGCAAAGTATACAGCGTGTTGCGTGAATTCAAATATCTCCTGCGATGACGGAGGTCATCATGGGTCAGAAGGATCTGGGCCACTTTTTTCCCGTACCTGCCAAAAGCCTTCTCATACTCCATGATAAGGCTGGCCTGCCCCACAGCTGCAAGTGCCTGACGTTTTGGAATCTCATCCGGCCGCCTGTCAAGGCCGATCTTTTTTTGACCGGCAGCCATTGCCCCTGAAGACACCAGTACAACCTCAAACCCTTTGTCAATCAACATGCTGATCTGTCGGCTCACTGACTGGACGACACTATTATTCAACCCAAGATTTGAGGTCAAAACATTGCTGCCGATCTTAACGACAATTCTTTTTTTATTCTCAAACCGATTGCTGCTGTTCTTCATCTGGTTTTTCTAACAGTTGTGAAAGTTTTAAGATCAATTTTTTTACACCCATTCCGGTCACAGCTGAAATCTGCATGACTTCACTGTTGCCAAA
>CAZTYY010000105.1:5789-10783 GCA_964617785.1 uncultured Desulfobacterales bacterium
TTTTTACACCCATTCCGGTCACAGCTGAAATCTGCATGACTTCACTGTTGCCAAAAGCAGTCTGAAAGGCTGCCGCCATCTTATCAGCACCCGTAATATCCATTTTGTTCAAAACCGGAACCTGAACTTTTTTCGCAAGCGATTGGCTAAAAAATTCAAGCTCCTTGTTTATAGTCCGGAACGCATGCAGCGGATCATCCTGATCAATGACCGCTGCATCGATCATGTGAACAAGGATATGCGTCCGTTCGATATGTTTAAGAAACCTGATGCCGAGTCCGGTTCCTTCGTGTGCACCTTCTACCAATCCTGGAATATCGGCAACCACAAATGGTTCACCAAAATCGTTCTGAACCACTCCCAGGTTCGGCGTCAGTGTTGTAAACGGATAATCGGCGATTTTTGGCGTGGCCGAAGATATAACACTGATCAAAGTCGATTTTCCGACATTGGGCAGGCCGATAATGCCAATATCGGCAAGGAGTTTAAGCTCCAGCTTAAGCTTTAAGGTCTGCCCTTCTTCTCCTGATTGTGCAAACCTGGGTGTCCGGTTAGTGGATGTGGCAAACCGCTTGTTGCCCATGCCGCCCCTGCCGCCCTTTGCAGCGGCATATGTTTCTTTGGGATCGATAAAGTCGTGGAGTATCTGCCCTGTGTCGGCATCGCTGATGATGGTCCCAACGGGAACTTCAATGACAAGAGGCTTTCCGGACCGGCCTGTCTTTTGTTGCCCCTGGCCGCCTGCCCCGTTTTCTGCTCTGGAATATTTTTGATGACGGAATTTGTAAAGCGTACGTTTGTGCGAAGAGGCCTTGAAGATGATATCGCCACCATCCCCGCCGTCGCCTCCGTCCGGTCCGCCGCGGGGGATGAATTTCTCCCGCCTTAAGCTTACACAGCCCCTTCCACCGTTCCCGGACTGAACTGTGATAATTGCCTCATCAATAAACTTCACGTCATATAAACGCTCACTCTTTTTCTTGAACGCCCGACCCTTTCATACGCTACAACACCATCTGCCTTGGCAAACAGAGTGTAATCTCTACCAACGCCGACATTTTGACCAGGATGAATTTTCGTACCAAGCTGACGAATTAAAATATTTCCAGCCTTAACCGTCTGGCCGCCGTATATTTTTACTCCGCGTCTCTGGCCGTTGCTGTCTCGACCGTTTCTTGTGCTTCCGCCTGCTTTTTTATGTGCCATTTTAAAAAACTCCTAATTTCTTTTATTTTCCTAATAGCTATACCCAAATAACTATACTTGGATATTGTCAATCTGAACCGCGGTAAACTGCTGACGATGCCCCCGTTTCCGGCGATAACGTTTCCGGCGCTTGTATTTGAAAACAATAATTTTTTTTGCTTTTCCCTGGGATACGATATGCCCGTTAACCGCCACATCATCAAGAACCGGCTGGCCTATTTTCACGCTTTCCCCGTCGGAAAACATGAGAATTTTATCAAACGAAACATCCGCGCCTATTTCACCGGGGATCTTCTCGACCCTCAGTATTTCGCCTTCCCTGACCTTATATTGTTTACCGCCTGTGGCGACCACTGCGTACATGATTGTTTCCCCCTTTATAATAAACTTCAGTGTCTATATCTATAAACTTAGCAATTTTACGTTTATTTGCCTTTTTGTCAAGAAAAAAATGTAACTGGACATTCCCCAAAAATAAGGCTTGAAAATTTGCAAACGTAATAGATTAGAAAGTGGGTCCGAATTTACACGTGAAAAGCCTTTTTTTTATCAATCCCGGGCAAACCTGAAAATATTTTTAAGCGGATCTTATGGGCGGTTAATCATACGGCGATATTACGATAATAGTAGGCCCAACGGATATGTGAAGTGGTTTTTCAGTTGAATACAAATCTCCATTAACCATCCATCTGAGTTTACCTTCAGGTTCCACAATAACTTCCTTGGCAATGCCATTATAATTAAGGTCGGGATGCGAAAAGTCATTGCCCAACCAAAGGACAGGAATCTTTGAAAGGAGACTCATGGGTTTCATACTGGACGCAAGAAAATGGAAATGCCCTTGCTTCTCATAAGCTCGAGGAGTTGGCGTAAAGCCGAGTCCCAGTTCCCTTATTGTACAACCAAGAATGAACATAAATTCATTATTTTTTATTTTTTTTCCATCAATCGTAATCTTAAATTTTGCGGGACTGAATATATTTTTTGAATAACGTGTTCGAAAAATTGTGCTGAAAATTATTCTTAAAACCATTTTTGAAGCATAAGCTGGGCCTGGATTCGAACTTGAATAATAAGCATCAAGAAATTTTGATACAACTCCAGCACCAGTCAAGAAACCATACTTATCATTGATTTTCATAAGATGCTGATTGATTTCCTTAAAAGGTTTTCCTTTTTGATATTTATCAATGGTTTCTTTTAAAATGTTTTGTGTTTTCCCCTTAAATTTTACGGAATGGGTAAAAGTATTCATTGTACCGCTACATAAGGATATGAATTTGGGAAGCGTTTTACCTTGGTAACTATTAATAACTGATGATAATACAAGATGAATTGTACCGTCTCCACCGCTTATTGCGATGATATCAATATCGCGTTCCTTAAATTCAAGGACCGCCTGGTTTAAATCATTTATGCTTTTAGTTTCTCTTAAAATACAATTTTCGTTTAATAAATTATTTAACTCCTGTGACATCAGGTGATATTTGCGGTTTTTCCCAGCAAGAGGGTTAAAAATAATTCCGATACCGCCCATTTTTTTCCTTATTTTTTGTTAAGCCAGTCCGATATTATTACCATATCATAAATTCTATAAGCATTATATTGATTATTCCCCCAAAAAGTGGCCAACTCAGTTAATCCTGGCCATTAAACAACTCCAAAGCAATGAAATGCCTGAGATATGACAATGAAATTCAATAAATCAGATAGTTACACGCCTTCTACTCAAGAAGTTCCAAAAAAGCATTGAGTCGAATACTGCTCTCTTCCGAGGAATGGTTTCTTTCATCCGACATGTCACCATTCAAATTAAGTAGGGGTAAACCTTTTTCCTTCATCGCATCGCTGATCATTCGGTAAGCACCGTTTTCATGATAGCACGCAGGTGTGGAAAAATGGATGGCGCCGTCAATTTTATACTCTTCAACGCATTGTAGCAGGTTATCAATTCTCCTCTCGACTTTTCCAATGTGCGGATCTTGCAATGTCTTGAGGGCCAGAGCTTCAAAGAGATTCTCCTCATCAAGCTCTTCCCACCATACCATGGACGGTTCCGACATAACAACATTTGCCCGCTTCTCTTTCAGTGTCGTAAAAAAATTGGTTTTATGGACTGGAACCCAGGGAAACCATAGGATTCTATGGTCTTCCGGTATTTTTTTACCTTTTTCTATTCTGTCAACCATCTGTTCGATCAGCAGGCGGTGTATTTCGTTCCGTACAGACGAACCCCAAAAAATAGCGCCGCCGAGACCTAAAAGACAAGACTCAACTCCGTTCCAGGGACAGGGACTGGTTTTCATCAATCCATTAACTTCCAATAAAGACGTCCTGGCATCATTGGAAAGGCGAACTACCTCCCTCAGCCTATCCATGTCCAGGGGGTCTCCTGTGATCTCTTCCAGCTTTTGAGCAATCTCCTCTAACTGGAAGACTACATATTTGATGGCAGACGGGCTGATCTCATTTGGCACATCTAAGAGAACGCTTTCCATCCCCTGATGGTTAGCCACGACTTCATTGGTTTTGGCCTTTCCGTGGCAGTAGTAGCTGGAGGTTAGAAAAAGATTGCCATCCGGCAAAATACCTTTATGAAGACATCCGATGATCAAACGGTCAAAAGAGCATATGTTTCTTGAGTAACCGCGATTCTCCGCTTCAATCATAAGATTAGAACCATTACCGCCCATGACTTCAGGAAGGTTGTTGCATGCTATTTCGAAATCAAAGGGAACGACATTAAAAGCCCACAAAAGCTCCATTGGAAAAGCATATCCGGATACATAGACAGTTGGTCTGTCTTGATCAAAAGCGCGAATGACATTGCCAAACATCTCTTTTACAAAATAGTCCATACCACGCTTCTTTTCCTTAAATCGCGGTTCAACCATATCCAACATCATTTGATAGTTATCTTGCATCATGATCATTCTTGCCTTTTGCCATAAAAATCAAGATGTTCCGAAAGCTTTAACTGGAAGCGGATTTCGCCAACCGTCTTTCACCATAGCTGTTTTAGTCCCTTACCATCTCTATAAACGCCTCGATTCTAGTTTGGACCTGTCCGGTGTTCGACCAGATATAATCGTTTTCAATTACAAGGATCGGTATTGCGCGTTCTTTTAAATATTTTTCAATAGGAACGGCTTCAAAGAGCGAATAATCACAGAACTTAACGGCACTGTAAATCACACCTTCTATTGAATACTCGTCAATCAAGGATTTCAAGTAGTCGATTCTCTCCTGGTAACCCGGCATTCTTGCACACACGGATTTCAATAAATATCTTCTGGCCAGATTAAGCAATGGTCCATCGTCATTTTCCACCATTCCGGAATAATGATTCAACCCCCTGCAGCTATCAAATATAACAGCCGTAGCTCCGCAGCTCTCAATCAATTTAAAAATTGTCGGCGTAAGGCCCTCATTTCCAAGAATCATAAGTCGTGGGGCACAATCTGTGGATTTTTGATCGTTGATCGATTGACGGCCAAATTCTTTAATATCAAATTCGGTCTTTTCTTTTGGGTAACTTCCTTCTTGAACAGCTAAACAATAAAGCTCACTTCCTTGAAATGGAGCAGGTTTCTTTTTCTGCCGAGAAAAAATTGCGGCCATTTTGGAACGACGGCCATTCATGAAGTCAATGGTCTGGCGCAGATTTTCATCTGAAATCGTTTCACCGAAATCTTTTTCAAGCTTGTTTTTCAAACTCAAAAGTTGTGCAGAAAAGAAAGCAACTCCATTTTCATCCTGGTTTTTCGGAACTTCCAATAAATAAGCCA
>CAZTYY010000106.1:0-10711 GCA_964617785.1 uncultured Desulfobacterales bacterium
TCCTGCAGTTCGGGCTTGTATACTTTAAGCGTGAGTCCCCCGCTTTGATTATAAAATACACTATTGAATATCGTCCCGGCAATGGCAACACCAAAAACCATTCCAAGATTTCGGGCCATGGCAACTGTTGCTGCGGCGATACCCCGAAAGGCCTGGGGTACTGAATTCATAGTGGCCGCACTGTTTGGTGACAGGAAAACAGCTGTGCCGGTTCCGGCAAGAGCAAGCCGCCAGGCAATGGCTGACGGTGGTGCGGCAGACGGTAGCCATGCCAGGCATAAAAAAGAAACGCATAGAATGCCCATGCCGAATGTACAAAGAAGTCTGGAGCCGACCCTGTCTGATATACTGCCCGCAACAGGAGACACAAATAACAGTGGGATAAAAAGTGCTACCATAATATAAGCGGCCTGGTCTACAGAGTAACCGCCGGGGTGCATAAGATAAAAAGGCATCAGAAATACAATTATAAAAAGACTTGCGAAAATAATAACCGCTGAAAGTAGCGGCAAGGTGAACAGCCTTATTTTCAGCAGCGAAGGTTCAATCACTGGAAACTTGACGCGGGTTTCGATTATTACAACGCAGGCGAGTGTGATTATAGAAAAAAGCAGCATCAGAATAAACTTTATGGATGCATAGCCCCAGTCATATCCATGCGTAAAAGCAAAGAGAAAAGAGCCGAGACAGAGTGCAAGCAATGATCCGCCCGCCCAGTCAAATGCTTCTTTCCTTGCAATGTCCGTTTTCCCTCCTTTTAAGAGCCTGGCTGCGGCAAAAGAGGCTAAAAGACCTATGGGGATATTGATATAAAAAATCACTCGCCAGGAAAACCAATGAAGGAGAGAACCTCCAAGGGCCGGGCCCACACTGAGCCCGAGAGCCACTACAGCTCCCACCATCCCCAGAGCTTGTCCCCGTTCATTTTTATGAAATATATCCATGATAATGGCCGGACTGCATGCCATTACCATGGAAGCGCCGATACCCTGAAAAAATCGTGATAAAATCAACCATGAGACATTTGTTGACATGCCGCATAAAAGGGACCCTGCGGTAAAAAGAAAAAGACCGCGGGTATAAATCCATCTTCGGCCTTTGATGTCGCTCAGCCGGCCGAAACTTAAAAGAAGAGAGGATACGGTAAAAAGATAAATCAGCACTACCCATTCAATAAGGGCAAGTGAAGTTTTGAGATCATGCATTATAATCGGAAGGGCAATATTGACGATGCTGCCGTCAAGTGTACACATAAAAATGCCGACAGCGACGAGTGCAAATATCGGCCGTCTGTTTTTATCAGAAATATTTTTATCCATAACTATCTTTTTTTGCTATTGTCTTGGTGATTTTCTGAAGGCAGTCCCCTGCATGGCAGCGATTTTTTCTCCTGCTTCATTAAACACAGAGATAGAATATGTGGCAAGTTTGCGGTTAAGAGATATCTCTTTTGCCTCTGCGGTTAATCTTCCTTCCCGCTCCGCCTTAAAGTATGAGATGTTGATATTGATGGCAACAGCATCTGTTCCCCTGGAGTTGGAAGCTGCTGCAAATACAAGGTCAGCCAGGGTGAAGATAGCTCCGCCGTGTGCTATGCCAAGACCGTTTAAATGCTGTTCGTCAATGGTAAGCTCCGCCTTTGCATACCCTTCCGAGACCTCAAGAAGTCTCACTCCCACATGTTCGGCAAATTTATCGTTTTCAGTCATTTTTTTCAGAGTGTCCATTTTTTTACTTGCCTCTTTAAAATATAATCTCTCAATCCTAACCTTAATCTTAATCCTAATCAATAACATAAATAGCCGCCTATTTTTCTGTGCTTCTACTATCTCTTGTTTTGTGGTGAGCAGTAGGGTATGAGAACAACGATATCATCAGATATATTTCATTAGAGGAATTAGAAATGATCACTTTACTAGACTACGGGGCGGGAAATGTCAGGAGTGTCATAAACGCCATAGAAAAACTTGGAGAAGCGGTAAGGGTTGCAACTTCCGTTGATGACATCAGGTCTGCGGAAAAACTGGTTTTCCCGGGTGTGGGCAGTTTCGGCAGCATGATGCACATTATGGACCAAAAAAAATATACACAGGCGTTGAATGATTTTTTGCTGACCGGCAGGCCTTTTTTGGGAATATGCCTCGGCCTGCATGCCCTTTTTGAAAGGAGCGAGGAAGCGCCGGATGTCAAGGGACTGGGTATCATCCCGGGATTTGTTAAAAAATTTGATATTGACCTCTCTGTCCCGCATATAGGGTGGAACGGGATAAGCGTAAAAAAAGAATCCGGATTGTTTGCCGGCCTTGGTCAATCTGAAAAGTTTTATTTTGTCCATTCATATTATGTCGTAACCGAAGATGAGTCCGCGGTTCTGACAACGACAAATTATGGAGTTGAGTTTGTCAGCGGCATTCAAAAGGACAATGTCACGGCAACCCAGTTTCATCCGGAAAAGAGCGGAAAAGCAGGGCTTTTGGTTTTAAAAAATTTTCTTGAATCCGCCTTTGAATCAGTCAACGAACAATCAGGACCGATAGCAGTATCCGGGAAGACAAAGTTGACCAAAAGGATAATTGCCTGCCTGGATGTCAGGTCAAATGACCAGGGTGACCTGGTTGTAACAAAGGGCGATCAGTATGACGTCAGGGAAAACGGGAACGTGAGAAATCTGGGCAAACCAGTGGAGCTGGCTGAGAGATATTATATGGAAGGGGCTGATGAAATCACCTTTCTCAACATCACCGGGTTCAGGGATTTTCCGCTTGAGGATATGCCGATGATTGAAGTGCTTAAAGCAACATCTGAAAATGTTTTTGTTCCACTGACAATCGGAGGCGGGATAAGAAACTATACCGATAAGAACGGCAAAACATATACTGCATTGGAAGTAGCGGCTGAGTATTTCAGGTCAGGCGCGGATAAAATATCAATTGGAAGCGATGCGGTTCTGATTGTTGAGGAATATCTGAAGTCAGGTCAAAAAACAGGCCAAAGCTCAATAGAGCAGATCTCAGAAGTTTACGGCAGCCAGGCTGTTGTGATTTCCATTGATCCGAGAAGGGTTTACGTAAGATCACCTGATGATGTTAAACACGTTGTAATCGAAACCAAAGAAAAGGGCCCAAACAATGAACAGTACTGCTGGTATCAGTGTACAATAAAAGGGGGCAGGGAAGGAAGGGACCTGGACGCAGCGACTCTTGCACACGCCTGTGAAGAACTTGGCGCCGGAGAAATACTTTTAAACTGTATAGACAGAGATGGAACAGGTAGGGGTTTTGACATAGAGCTTATCAACCTGGTCAAGTCCGCTGTTTCGATTCCAGTGATCGCATCGAGCGGGGCAGGGTGCCCGGAACATTTTTACGAAGTATTTAAGGAGACTCAGGTTGAATCGGCGCTGGCAGCAGGGATATTTCACAGAAGAGAAGTGCCGATAGCAGATGTAAAGGAGTATCTTCAGGGTAAGGTGGAGACGAGGGTTATACTTTAAATTTATTGATCAACTCGGCAAGCTGCCCGGCGAGGTCGGACAAGTCAGCGGCATTATTTTTAATTTGGCTGCTGTGATCATAAATACTGTCACTGGCTGTATTCAGGCCCGATATTTCCTTTGCGATACCGTTCATGGCAGTGGAACTTTCGGCAACAGTTTTATTGACTTCCGCAATGCCTTGGGAAACCTGTGTCACATTGCCTGCAATTTCATTGGTGGTAACCGACTGTTCCTCAACTGTAGACGCAATCATTGCGACAATATCGTTGGCATCAGAGATAACCTTTGAAATCTCTGTAATCTCAGATACTGTCTCATCTGTAGAGCGCTGAATGTCTTCAATTCGTTTTTTAATATCTTGCGTGGCTTCGGATGTCTGCCGTGCAAGCTCTTTTATTTCATTGGCAACCACGGCAAAGCCTTTTCCGGCCTCTCCAGCCCTGGCGGCTTCGATGGTGGCATTCAATGCCAGAAGATTTGTCTGTTTCGAGATTTCTGTAATTGTTTCAGTAAACTTCCCTATCTCTACGGCCGAGCTTCCGAGATTATTGAGCTTTTGAGAGGCGACATCGGATTTTGAGACAGCCTGAGTAGTGATTTGGAACGCTTTTTCCGAATTGCCGACAACCTCGCTTATCGTTGAACTCATTTCTTCGGTTGATGTTGCCACAGCTGCGGCATTGATTGACGCTTGTTCCATTACAGCTGCGACAGAGGAAATGTTTATACTGATCTGTTCAGAAGACGTGGCAATGGAGCTGACTTCTTCAGCCCAATTTCCGGCACCATGTGATAAATCCTGTGAAATAGTTGAAAGCCTGGTGGATGATGAGTCCACGCCGTTGGAATTATGGGCTATCTCCTTAATTAAAATTTGCAGCTCTTGAATAAAAGAGTTGAACCAGTGCGCCAGTTCACCAACTTCATCCTTTGACTTTATGGTAAGCCTTGTGGTGAGGTCGCCTTTTCCCATGGCAATATTTTTGAGTCCGTTCACAACCAGCCCTAAGGGTTTTGTCAGGGAGTTGGAAAAAAAAACGATGACCGGCACTGAAAGCAGAATACATCCAAGTGAAATCAGGGTTAACAGTTTTATCATCTGTAGTGTATTTTCTCTTGCAGTATCCAAAGGATAAAGAGACACGATCGCGCCGGTTGTGCCTGATCCGCCTTTCAGCGGCCATACGCCTTCTATATAACTTTTTCCATCTGCCGTAACACTGTCAGCAAGTATTTTTCCGGATGACGCTGAAGTATAATGTTCTTTTTTAAGAGTCTTGTCTATATTAAATGACTTGAAAGCATCAAGGGTTCCGGTGACGAACCTGTTTTTTGTATATATGTTGATTTCTGTTCCTGAAAATTTCGATATCCGGTCTGCAAAAGGCCTGTTAAGTTTTTTTAAAACTTTTAAGACACCCATCTTTTTTTGTTCGATTGCATTAGTTTCCTTATTGAACACACCTCCATATATTGGAGTGTAAGATACTACACAGATAGAATTGTCTGCTTCTTCAAATTCGGCAACCGATTTTTTGTGGATTTCCGTTTTCAATGAATCGGGAGTGAATGGAAGAGAAGTGCTGAATTCATACCTACTATCCTCATAATTTTTTCCGATTTCTGAATTAAGGATTCTATATCCCGATTTATTGTCATCTTTATAGGGAAATGCGATTGAAATGGTGGTGCCTTCAATTTGGACAATATCAACAATTTCCATTTTTAGATTATACACACAGACTTCCCGGACATTTGTTGATAGTGCCGCATTGTAGAGGTGCCGGCTCATTCTTTCATAAATGTTTAGTGTGAAATCAGGGTCGTCTTTGAAATCGTTAATTAACTTCAGGCTGCTGCCAAAGTCTGCAACCGATATCATACGCCGGGAGTCATTCAATGAAATATTTTTCAGTGCACCAAGATCGTATTCAATGACTTTGAAAGCATTTTCAATAATATTATAGGAGGTTTTAAGGTTCTGCTTTCTTACCGTGATTGAAGCTATGATGGTTGATGCTGCCATGACAGCGACAACAAGAGCGATAACCGTGAAGACAAGTTTGCTTTTCAGTTTCATGTCTATTCGTCTCTCCTTAACTTAAGTGGTGTTAATCAGCCCACGTGAATTTTAGTCCAAGAGATTGGTGATTTGACTTTAGACGATCAGATATAAAAAAACAAGAGTTGGGCATTTGATTTATCCATTTGATTTATCCATTTGATTTATCTTGCCATAAAAGTCATTAACGTGTAAAAAAAAATATGACGAAACATAAGAAAATTAGCTATATATTAATTATTCTCATTGCTCTCATCCACGCCGGTTTTTTGTACGCGGCAGATGAGGAGGCAAAGATTTTATCTGTTTTTGTCAGCATACAGCCGCAGGCATATTTTGTTGAAAGGATTGGAGGCAATAGGGTTTTAGTAGAAGTTCTGGTGTTGCCGGGAAAAAGTCCTGCAACGTACGCCCCTACACCTGCACAAATGTCACGACTTGCAAATGCCGAAATTTTATTCAGGATAGGGGTACCCTTTGAAAACAAGCTGATACCGAAAATTCAAAATAACATGGATGTTGAAATTGTTGATACAAGGCAGGGTATTTGCTTAAGGAATATGAAGGGTCATCATCATGATAATATGGATGAGCACGAGGTTGAAGGCAAGGATCCCCATACCTGGCTTAATCCCGTATTGGTTAAAAAACAGGCTGAAACAATTTGCAAGGTCCTTGGCCAAGTCGATCCTTTGGGAAAACAGGAATACCGTGACAATCTCAAAGCATTTATTGAGGATCTGGACAGGCTTGATGAAAAAATCAGGACAGCACTTTTACCGGTGAAGGGGCAGGCATTTTTTGTTTTCCACCCGTCATTCGGCTATTTCGCCGATGCTTACAATTTGGAACAGGTGGCGGTGGAAGTTGAGGGAAAGGCGCCAAAGGGAAAAGACCTTGCAGCTCTGATAAAAAAGGCTAAAAAACGGAATGTCCGGATTGTTTTTGTGCAGCCCCAGTTTGACCGGAGCGCAGCCTTGAAAATAGCGAGTGCGATCAATGGTGCAGTTGTATCCCTTGACCCTCTTGCGGCTGACTATATCAGCAACCTTGAAAGTATGGCGAATAAAGTTTTTGATGCACTGAATTAATATTTTTCCAATATAACCCGAGGGTATTGATGTCTTCCGAAAACCATGTTGAAATCAGGAATGTCTTTTTCTCATATGAAAAAGAGATCATTCTTGAAAATGTTAATATCAGCATTCAAAAGGGGGATTTTGCCGGTATTGTCGGCCCCAACGGCGGCGGAAAGACAACCCTTCTTAAGCTTATTTTGGGTCGACTCAAACCCGACAGGGGAGAAATCAAGGTGTTTGGTAATGATCCGAAAAAATCGTATTTACGAGTCGGTTATATGCCCCAGCATGCTTATCTTGATACGCTTTTTCCGGTTTCCGTGATGGATGTAGTACTTATGGGGCGGTTAGGGCGAAGTCTTGGAGGCAGATACTCAAAAAAGGACCGGCAGGCTGCAGAGACGGCACTTGAGGAGATGAAGATAACCAGTATGGCGGAACGTCATTTCAGCGAACTTTCAGGTGGCCAGAAGCAGAGGACGCTGATCGCAAGGGCGCTTTGTTCTGAGCCTGAACTGCTGCTTCTGGATGAACCTACTGCCAATGTCGATCCTGAAGTTGAGGAGGCGTTTTTTGATATTCTGAAGAATTTGAACAAAAGAATGACGATTCTTATCGTCTCGCATGATATCGGGTTCGTGTCTCAAAAAGTTAAAAGCGCAATCTGTGTCAATCGCTGTGTGGTTGTACATCCCACAAGTGAAATAAACGGCATGGTGATCAAGGATATATATGGAGGAGACATATGTATGATTCGTCATGATCACAGGTGCGGCGTGGATGGGCATCATGGGTGAGTTTTTCATAGCTGTTCTCGATCCTGACAATGAGTTCCTTCGGTTGGCGTTTTATGTTGCAACGCTTGCAAGCATTGCATTTGGCATCATCGGGACTTACGTTGTGACCCGAAGAATAAGTTATCTGGCAGGCGCAATCTCACACTGTGTTTTTGGAGGAATCGGCGCAGGTCTTTTTCTGCAGAAAAAAGTAGGCCTCACATGGTTTGATCCCATGTATGGGGCAGTTGCATCAGCAATTCTTGCAGCTGTTATTATCGGTATCTTCAGTATGTATGCCGGACAGCGCGAAGACACGGTAATAGGCGCGCTCTGGGCGACAGGTATGGCTGCGGGGCTTCTGTTTTTAGACCTGACTCCAGGCTATTTTGACATAATGAGCTATCTGTTTGGAGATATACTGCTGATCTCTTTTACCGACCTCAAGCTTGTTTTCTGGCTCGATATTGTTGTTCTTTTTCTTTCCATCTATTTTTACAACAATCTGCTTGCCGTCTGTTTTGATGATGAATTTGCCAGGTTGCGCGGCGTCCCTGCTGGAGCATTTTATATTCTTCTGCTTTGTCTCACAGCCCTGACCATAGTTTTGCTGGTGCGGATCGTCGGGATCATAATGGTGATTGCGCTTTTAACAATACCGGCTGCAGTTGCCGGCCATTTTGCGAAAAAACTCTGGCATATGATGGTCCTTGCAGTATTCTTCTGCATGATGTTCAACTGGGCGGGCCTTGCAGCAAGTTATTCATTGAACCTTTCCAGCGGTCCCACAATAATTATGATTGCCGGTTTAACCTATCTTGTAATTTTTTTGGGCACTCGTTTATTGAAACAGATTAACAGGCGGCGATGACCTGGTTTACATTATCTTTATTGACCGCATTTGCAGTGGCATCCTGTGACGCATGGGTAAAAAAGTGGTTCTCCCATCTGAACCACTATGAGATGCTTATATATCCGCTGCTTTACGGGTTCCCGTTGACCTTGTCCAGTTTGGTTTTTGTTGAAATTCCTCCTCTTGATGGTATTTTTTATTTAAGTTTTATTGTCAGTATTCCGCTTACGATTGTTCCGCTTATATTTTATATGAAGGCTATCAAGGTATCTCCTTTATCCCTGACTGTTCCTTACCTCGCCTTTACTCCGGTATTTATAGTGGGAACCGGTTATCTGTTTTTGGATGAGGCGCCTGACCGATGGGGTATTATGGGCATTTTATCAGTTTGCGTAGGCAGTTATATACTCAATTTTGATATTAAAAAATGGTCTTTAATCGATCCTTTTCTGGCAGTATTTAAAGAGACGGGTTCATGGCTCATGCTGATTGCCGCCTTTATTTTCAGTTTTTCGGCTGTCATAGGAAAACTGGCAATTATGCATTCATCTGTAATGTTTTTTCAGATGACGTTTTTTGTGGTCGTCACCATTATTATGTTCGTGATATTCATGACATTCGGATTAATCGATCTGAAAAATTTGGCGGAAAGTCCAATCAAGGGCTCTGTTGCCGGAATTTTACTTTTTTTTCATATCCTGCTGCACGGGTTTGCTATTTCCATGACAAAAGCTGCATATATGGTTTCGGTAAAGAGGCTGAGTATTCTATTCGGGGTTATATATGGCGGGATTATTTTTAAAGAAGAAAATATTTTAATCAGGTTTTCAGGCACCTTATTCATGTTTGGTGGTGCAGTCATTATTCTACTAATTGCAGATTAATTCCTTTTTTCATTTCATACCTTTTTCTTTTTCAGGACAATATATAAACCCAAGATAAGCAGCAGAATACTGCTCAATATTTTCAACACAAACAGATGATTTGTTTTTACAGCGCTGCTATCCTGCTGTTGATCTGCTGACAGCCATTGGTGTACATCATTGGCGCTACGGGCAGGTATTTCAACCTGGGGTATATGGCCAACGCCGTCATATACAATTACACGAATGTCGGGCAGGTCCCTCTGCCAGAGGCTGACATGGGATACCGGAATCCAGCTGTCTTTTTGGCCCCATAACAGCATTGTCGGAACAGATATTCCTGTTATTGTTTTGCTGAAAGATGGATCGGTGGTATGCTTTTTGAGGATTTCCATGATGTTTAATAAAGCTTTGCGATTGCCTGGTCGAAGGTTCAGTTCATAATGCCTGTCGATCATTTCATCTGTTACTTTTTTGGGATCGCCAAGCACTTTTTTCAAGCTCATGGCATATATAAACCGCGGTGTTATCATTGCTGCGATATTTTTAATTATCGGCATTGCGGTCAGTTTGAGGGGCCAGGGTATCTCCATTGGATATCCGGCAGGATCTATGAGTACCATCTTTTCAACTTTTTCAGGAAATTGAAGGGCATAGTTCCAGGCAATGGCACCGCCTAATGAATTGCCTGCAATAATAAATTTATCAACATCGAGAGCTGTAATAAATTTATCAACAAATTCCACAAACACTTTTTTAGAATAGAGGCCGTTGTTTGATGGGCCGGTTAATCCAAAACCGGGAATGTCCATTCTTATAATCCGATAATGTGAGCCGATTGCTTTCACCCATCCATCCCATGTATGCAAAGAATCGACGAAACCATGAAGGGCAACGATAACCGGGCCTTGTCCCTGGTCGCAATAATGGATATCTGTTCCGTTGATATTGATATATTTTGATTCGCTTTTTTCGTATTTGGCCTTTAGCTTTTCAAGGGGAATATCTCGTATCCCCAGCTCATCAAAATAATAAATAACGGAACAAACTGCTACAATGATCAGACACAGTATAATGACGGTTTTGGGTTTTGCCACTTTGCCGTTCCTTTTAGAAAGGGTTTGAAGATGAAAAGGGCATTCCATCAATGATGAAAGGCCCTTTTTTAGCTTTGATTTGGTGAACTAAACAGGCGTTACATTTACTGCTGACGGACCTTTGGGGCCCTGCTCTATCTCAAAGGTAACTCGGTCGCCTTCATCAAGGTTTTTGAAGCCGTCTGCATTGATTCCTGAATAATGAACAAATACATCCGGACCATCTTCTTGCTCGATAAAGCCAAAACCTTTACTGTTGTTAAACCATTTTACGATTCCATTAGCCACAGTGACATACTCCTTTCTTAAAAATTTTCATAGTTCCAAACTGCGGAGTGCCACTTTAGCAAATGGACTTGCCTTCAGAAAGAAACTGGCCCGTCAATTAAGAACGGGCCGTTGTTGAATGTCGAGTAATATATTACAGCTATAATAAAAAGTCAAGCTGTTAAAGCTGATTTTAAAAGGATAGTGCCGGCTAAATA
>CAZTYY010000107.1:0-10396 GCA_964617785.1 uncultured Desulfobacterales bacterium
TTATCCGCCGATTGCAGACATGTAATCCGGAATCCGGACTCGCTTATTTGCTGTCAGACCACTTTCATATGGTTTGTTTTTAATAGCCTGTATAATCAATGCAGATAGATCACTGTCTGAACAGGAGGACCGAAGAGGTGTTTTAAGGTCAATCTGGATATCTGACAAAAGGCATAGCCTGAGTCTTCCGTCTGCAGTCAGCCTCAACCTGTTACATTGCTTGCAAAAGTGGTCGGTGACGGGGCTAATAAATCCGATTTCACCAAGTGCTCCTTCAAATCTGAATCTCCTGGCAGGGCCGTCATGAATACTGTTTGCAACCGGCACAAGATTTCCTACTTTTTGAAGGCTTTTTTTTATCTCGGGTGCAAGAAGTGGAGGTGCTTCATCTGTTTTATGCTTTTTAAAAGGCATAACCTCAATAAATCTTACATGAAAAGGATGTTCAAGTGACAGAGACGCCAGATCGGAAAGTTCCGTGTCGTTTATTCCTCGAAGTGCTACGACATTCAGTTTTACAGGTGAAAAACCTTCGAAGACCGACTGATGTACGGCAGCCATTACCTGATGAAATGAATCCTTGCCGGTAATTTTTAAGTATGTTTCAGGGTTTAATGTGTCGAGGCTGATATTAAGCCTTTTAATTCCTGCTGATTTGATTTTGTCCAGATTGTCTTTCAGGAGGAGGCCGTTTGTTGTGAGTGAAAGATCATCAAGCCCATCAATTTTGGAAAGCCTTTCAAGAAAAGTAAATACATTTTTTCGTACCAGTGGCTCTCCACCTGTAACACGAACCTTGGACATTCCAAGATCCATAAATATGTTTACGAGTCGCAGTATTTCTTCATAGCTTAAGATGTCATCATGCGAGAGTTTTGGGACTTTTAATTCAGGAAGGCAGTATAAACAGTTCAGGTTACATCGATCAGTGATTGATATGCGGAGATAGTTGAGTCGTCGGTTATAGCTGTCGCGTAATTTTATTTTCTGCAATCAAGCGCCTGCCTTGTAGTATCTGGAGTAGAGACGTTGCATGCAACGTCTCTACTAAAATGTAAGAAAACAAAAAGTCATTTTTCAATATTGAATTTTTTTCTATATTCTTCGATTTCTATAATCGGTGGACGATCATTCGTATCGAAGCTATATATTTCGGGCTGATAGCTATCTTCAATAAGCTTGAACTGAATCATTTCATTAAACATTTCATGTTTTTTATCGATCAGGCCGAGTTTTTCAATCCGATCTAAAAATGTTTTCAGAATAACAAAGGCCATTCTTCCAAGTGCTTTGGTGTCCTGATTTCTGTGGACACGTTTTTCAAGGTCAACCTGGGCAATGACATCCAGACCCCACTTTTCATAAATATCAAGAATCATGCTGGTTTCAACACCGTACCCAATAGGGAATGGAATTTTTTCAAAAATTTCACGGAATCCGGCATATTCTCCTGAAAGCGGTTGGAGAATTTGGGTCAACTCGGGAAAAAATAGAGAGAACAGGGGTCTGATGACTAGCTCTGTTACTCTTCCCCCGCCTGTTGCCCGTATTCTTTTTTTATCAACAGTAATCGGCCTATCATAGAATGCTTTGGCATATTTGATGTTATTCGTGAGAATAAGCGGTCCGATGAGAGCATAAGCAAACCGGTGATGAATGTTTTTAATATCTGTGTCAAGATAGATAATAATATCTCCTTTGGTAATATAAAGTGCTTTCCACAGATTTTCACCTTTTCCTTTATATTTTTCAAGGTCAGGTAGAATGTCATCCGCCGAATAAACATTTGCGCCGTATTGTTCCGCTATTTCCATGGTGTTATCGGTTGAGCCGGAATCAATGACAACAATTTCATCAAGAATCGGATATCGGGTAACAAGCTCCGATTTCATAATAACGATCTCTTTTGCGATGGTTTTTTCTTCATTTAAGGTTGGAAGACATAGTGATATGGTAAGATTCTTCTTTTCTTTTTCTTCGACAAGATGTTTCAGGTCTTTAAAGTCGGAATAATGGAAAGTGTTTTTTTGAAGCCAGCTATTTTTCATCGCAGACTCCGCTGTCTATCGCTTTAATAACGCCGACTACCTGGGCAATGCCCTTAAAAAGCGAATCGATTTCTATTTTTGCATTGTTGAGGTGGTAATTTTCGCCATGAGCTAGTCCCAGGGTAATTGCCGGTATTTTTTTTGAAAGAAATATTGAAAGCTCCGAACCGCTCGGTTCACCAACAGGTTTTAAATCAAGTTTTTTCATAATTTTCACGCAAGTTTTGACAAGCGGATGATTGTATTTAAGAGTGGACGCATTAGTGCCGCTTATCGTTTTCATGTTCAAATCTACCTGGTATTCATGTTTTAAGCCATCTACTATATCGTTAATGTCACGATAAATTTCATCAACCATTTTATCTGAATCGCTTTGGATTTCAAGCCCAAGTTTTGCATCGTATGCGATAATGCCATGCTTGAAACCACCTGATATTTTGCCGATGATGATACGCGCCCTTGGCCTTTGGGGAAGTCGAAGCTTTAGAACGTTGTTAATCACCTCATTTAATATTAAGATAGCGTTCGGCTTAAACCGTTGTTCCCATTTGGCTGATGAATAGATATCGCAATCTATGTCGCATCTTTTTATACCTTCTGAATAATAATTCAGCCTGCCGAGTTCTCCGCCTTCAATACATACAGCACCCCGGATCGGCATTTCCCAGTTATCAAGAAGCTGCCGTATTCCTTTGAGGTTGCCTTTACCGAGCGAATGAATTACACCTGCCAGGATAATATCTGATTCAAACTCAAGCTCAAGTTTTCTGAATATCTCGGGCATGGATATCAGTACGCCGACCCCTGTTGAGTTGTCGATCACACCGGGCCCGAATACGGCATTTTTTTTGATAGTAAAGTTATGGTCAACCTCTTTGTCGATAAAAGTGTCAAGGTGAGCAACCATAAAGATGGGCGGTTTTTGTCTGGAGGTCCCTCTTATAATACCGATGGGATTCTGGAAATCATCAACCGTGCATTCGTCAATTTGGGCACCGGCAAGCCTTTCCATAAAGAAATCAGCTCGTTGTGACTCATGAAATGTTGGTGCCGGAATCTGGCCGATCAATACTATATTGGCCAGGATAGTCTCCTGAATAGACTTTATAATATCAACATATGAAGTAACATCCTCAAGATTTTTTTTCCCCATGCAGTCTCCTGTTTCAGTTCAGCTTAATTAAGAAAGGTTAAAATAATATACAATAATAAAACACTCAAGGTCAAGGGGTGCGGCGAAATATGGGGACAGTATATCAATTTCATCGCATGAAATAGATATACTGTCCCCATATTTCAATTTGCAAATAAGGTTAATTTGTATTATGTCATTTGCCAGGAGGAGAGAAAATGAGCGAAATACGAATGACGGCAGAGGTACGGACGGATTTTGACTGTGAAGCCTCGGGCTTGCCGGCTGAGCGTTGGGGGGAGGCTGTCTTCAGTGTCGGCGACGAAGAAATTGTTCTTGAAGTTAGTGTTGAAAAGGATATCATTGTAGCACTCATGGCGGGTGAGGATGCGGTCTGGAAAGGGACTCTGAAGGGTCTTAAGAAGTTGTTAAAAGGAGAGATTAAATCCAGGTAATGTTTTAAAACGGTCATGGAAAACGACACATACGGAGAAATGATTTTCTATGAAAAACGACAGACGCCATATAAGACGAAGAAAATGGAAAAGGTTTGAGACAGTAAGCGGAGCAGTTGTGCTTTTGAACAAGCCGTATTTGATGGGTCTTTTGGGCATTAAAAGAATAGAAATGGGGCCTGTTATTAATATTAGTATGGGAGGTCTTGCTGTTCAGTATATTGGAAACAAAGAGCGTACTGCCGAATACTCTGAACTGTCGATCTATATTCCTGCCGAAGGTATTGTGCTGGACAAGGTACCGTTTGAAACCATTTCGGATTTTGAAGTGACACGGATGCCTGATGAAAAAGCTATTAGAAAAAGGTGTCTTAAATTTGGAACATTGTCAACTTATCAAACCTTTCAAATTGAAGAATTTATAAAAAAGCATGGCGCAAAGTGTTTAGAAGACCGCAGGGGCGATGAAGAAAGGAGACAGGTTCATGATCCCCGTTATGAAGATCCTGTATTTGAGGAGGATCGGATAGACAAAAGGAGCGGCAGAGAAAGAAGAAGATCAGTAAAATCTTAAAGGTCTGGATTTAATTTAAAATAAAAAGGCCGATCATGTGAAATGCATTATTTCACATAATCGGCCTTTTATTTGTAGCCGTTTTATTTAAACAGCCGGCTCTTTTTTGTCCCTTTCCGAATACTCATCGTATGCCAGGGCTACTGTTCTGTAGACCAGATGTGCAAGCTTTGAAAATGGTAGAAATGCAAAAAGGTTAAACACAAAAACCAGGTGAATAAAATAGAACGCATATGACAGAAAGGCTGCATCTGCAAGCCGTGTCATTTCCGTAATAAGGCCTGTGGCGCCAAGCCCGAAGACCAGGCCCAGAAGATACCAGTCCTTGTACGAACTGACCTGATCGGTTTTGTTCATGCGTTCCTTAATCATTATTGCACTGCCGATTACAAGGGCAACACCCGCAATATTGGCAAGCCATTTTACAGGATTAAGCTGTGAATAAGGTCCGTGTATACCGAACACATAAAGTGTTACAAAGAATATATTCGTTACTATAAACAGCCCAATAAATGAATAGAGAACCATCATGTGGGATGTGGAACGTTCCCTGTTCTCACTGCATTCAGTAAATTTGTTGTGTTTTATAATAGACGGGATTATTTTAACAAGTGCTTGACCAAACTCTACTGGAGTGATCTTTTCTTTTTTCGTTTTTTCACTGTTTAGCGCATTTTCATGAATGTCGGCTATAAAGCGTTTCAGGCCGAGTCCAAAAACAGCAACAACCCAACCGGCAAGTGGAATAAAGACAAGGTCGACAAGCCATGTTGAAAAGAAGTGGCTGTGAATGACTTCATCACCCCCGGGCGCGAAGTCGAGAAGTCCGGTAACCAGACCGAGTACAATAAATATAACCGTCGGGATAATAAAAAGAATCGGCAGCTTTTTTGGGTCATTGACAAGTTCCCCGATAAATTTGGGTGCCGCATATTCCTTGATCGCATAAGATCGAATCGCAGCAAGAACATCTCCCGGCTTTGCTCCACGCGGGCACAGGGTTGAACAGTCACCACACTGATGGCACAGCCAGATGTCATGATTTGCTACAAGTCGGTCCTTTAATCCCCAGGAAGCCGCGATCATTTCTTTTCTTGGAAAAGGTTTATTGTCTGGGGAAATAGGGCAGGCTACCGAGCAGGTAGCGCATTGAAAACACTTTTTAAGGCTGCCCCCCCCCTGCCTGATGATTTCCTTGATAAATTCAGAATCAGGCTCGATAAGATATTTTCCAGCCATATTTATACCTCCATATACAAACTTAAAAGGAAAGCGTGGTTTTTTCAAACCACGCTTATTATATTTCTAGAATCCCTTGAACGGGTTCGGCCCCAGTGCTTCGACTTTTTCAACAAAATCGTTTATTATTTTCGGGACCTTTGCATAATCGTCGATAGCCACTTCAAACTGCGCAACACGTTCTTCTTCCAGAGCCAGGCTGGAGAGGGCTTCACCGATTTTTTTCATTCTGATATCAGCGAGCTCGCTTCCCTTGACAAAATGGCACTGGTAATCGTCGCCATGCTTGCAGCCGAGAAGAAAGACCCCGTCCATGCCTTGGGCAAGCGCATCCTTAATCCAGATTACATTTACAGATCCCAGGCATCTTACAGGGATAAGCCGAACATCAGCAGAGAAAGACATGCGATTTAAGCCCGCAATATCGAGTGCCGGATATGCATCGTTTTCGCATACAAGGCCGAGGATTCTGAATGGCGGTTCGTCATAATCATCTTCAGACGGGACGCCGATGGCTTTTACCTGTGAGCCTATGCTGTCGATATTATAATCCGCAAATCCGATAATTCTTTCAGGGCATGCGCCCATGCATGTGCCGCATCGTCTGCAGCGTGTGTGGTTCGGTTTAGGCGTTCCTTTTTCATCATCATCAAGGGCGCCAAAAGGGCATTCCTCTGTACACCGTTTGCACTGAGTACATCTCTGAAAGAAAAAGTCCGGAAACGTCATGTCGCCTGATCTTGGGTGTACAGCGACTCCCCTGTTTGAAGACGATATACATTGAATCGCCTTTAAGGCAGCACCGCTTGCATCTTCCATTGATTCCTCGATTGTCATGCTACGGCGGATACATCCTGCGGCATAGATTCCGGTACGCTGGGTTTCATACGGAAAACATATAAAATTTGAGTCAGCAAATCCGTCAAAAAGATCATTGTCGCGGAATCCGGGGCCCTGGCGGTATGCAAGGTTGACAACAGGGTTATCTACAGTTACAGGTACCATTCCTGCGGCCAGAACAACCATGTCGGCTTTCAGCTGAATTTTTTCTCCAAGAAGTGTGTCACCTGCTTCAACTATCAGTCCGTCACCGTTTTTTGATACACTAATGATAGTGCCTTTTGTCAGAAAAATTCCCTCATCCTGCTGGATGCTTTTATAGAAATTTTCCTGAAGGCCCGGTGTTCTCATATGTTGGTAAATGACATATGCCTTACCATCTGAATAGTCTTCCCGTACGTATTTGGCCTGTTTAAGGGAAACAAGGCTTGTCACCGAACCAGCGTAGTTAAAATCTTTATCATCCTCTTTGTCAGGACTCTGGATGAATACAACGTTTCTTGCTTCCTTGCCGTCTGAAGGACGTACAATTTTGCCTTTTGCGGCAATCTCCTCAAACTGCCAGTTGGTTACAACATCAGGTAGATCACCTGCACCGAGATGGGCAAACTCTTCGCCTTCGATTTTGTCAGGCCGCCATCCTGCAGCCAGTATTACCGCACCAAACGTTTCACCGTCAGGATCGAATTGCAGAATGTCATTTTTACCTTCGTTATATTTAAGGTATGCTTCACGCTGCTGTTCTGCGGTCAGATCCTTTCCATTTTCATCCACTTTCATTTCATCAGGAAGCGGAAACGGAACGTCGAATTCAATCTTTTCGCCCGGTTTTTTCAGGGTGACTATAAAGTTGCCGGGTTCGCCGGCTATACGTGCAACAATAGTCTCTGTCTTAACTTCAATCTTTGACTCAGCATCAACAGCCTCGATTTTTGCATCAACAATAGGTGAAATAAGTTCCTCATAGGGTGCGTTCACAGGAAGCTGTTTACGCATTTTTGCAGCCTTCCCTCCCAGAGCAGCATTTTGTTCTACTATTGTTACATCATATCCGGCTCCTGCGGCATCGAGTGCGGCAGACATACCTGTTATACCGCCGCCGATTACAAGAATTTTACTTGAAAAGTTATCAAGCTTGTAAGGTTCCGGCAGATCAACTTTTTCAACCCTTGCCATTCCCATTTTGATGTAATCCTCAGCCAACATCTGAAGTTTGTCAAAGTGTTCCCCATCATCTTTCTGCTCTTCAGTGAGGGCTGGGAATTCTGATCTGGGATGAGACCAGACAACCTGTTCTCTCAGGTTGACTCTTTCTACAATACAGCCGTCAAACTTGAAAGTGTCAAAATTGACACGCCTTGAACAGGCGCCGATTACCAGGGTATTGGTACCCTTTTCATCAATATCTTTTTTTATCAGATCAACGCCTTCCTTACTGCACAGAAACTGGTGGGTCTGGACCGGAAGGCCTTCTTCCTCGGGCACACCGCAAAGATCCTTCATGTCAAGGGCGTCACCGATTCCGCAGCCTGTGCATATATATACACCATACTTTTTATCCATGGTTAACCTCCTACCTTTTCACCAGGGTTTGAATCGCTTTAAGAGCCATACCGGTAGCATTCTGATTGGATGATACAACGTCAGACGGTTTGTTGGCACAGCCTGTTGCAAACATGCCGCCTTTTTCAAAATCGTTTATCATAAAACCGTCTTCGGTCATTTTCAGATCAGCCGGAAGCCTGGTTTCGGCGGCAGTCGGTTGCATGCCTGTTGCGAGAACAGCCATATCAACCATCTGTGTAATTTTTTCACCTGTAATCGCGTTTTCAGCTACAACGGTGATATTGCCTGTGCCGGCTTCCTCTGATACTTCCGCTACCTTGCCTTTGATCATGAAGATGTTCTCATCTTCTTTGATTTTATTGTAAAATTTTTCATACCGTTGTCCGGGTGCCCTGACATCTATATAGAAAATATAGATCTTGGCATCAGGATATCGCTCACGAATGTATGTTGCCTGTTTCAGTGATGCCATGCAGCAGATGTATGAGCAGTAAGGAAGATGATTTTCATCTCTTGAACCTGCGCACTGAACAAAGGCAATACTTTCCGGTTCCTTGTTGTCTGAAGGACGGAGGATTTTGCCGTTTGTGGGACCGTTCGGTGCTGCATAACGTTCCATCATCATGTTGGTGATGACATTGGGATACTGGCCGAATCCAAGATTGTCGATCTTTGTGGCATCATACGGCTCCCATCCTGTTGCCCAGACAACAGAACCTACATTGAAGTTTAATGTTTTAGGTTCCATGGCAAAATCGACAGCATCGTATTTACATGCTTCTTCACATCGCTTTGCATCATCGGTTCCCTTAATCTGGGAAGAGATAACATGGCGTGCAGGGAAAGCCATTGGATGGGGCAGATAAGCTGCTTTTGTTCTGTCGATTCCAAAATTAAATTCATTTGAAATTTCGGTCTCACAGGCATCTGCGCATTCTCCGCAGTTTGTACAATTTTCGTTTACATAACGCGGATTGATTTTAAGAGTTACGTCGTAATTTCCGGGTGATCCGGCAACATTTTCTACTTCTGCAAGTGTAAAGATCTTTACTTTGGGGTTGTCTTTAATTCGTCTAAAGTTGATTTCAAGGCCGCAGGTAGGGGGACACAGCTTGGGGAAATACTGATTCAGCTGCGCTACCCTTCCTCCCAGGTATGGATTCTTTTCTACAAGGAAAACCTCGTATCCGGTTTCGGCAGCTTCAAGGGCAGTTGTTAATCCGCTTATACCCCCTCCGACTACCAAAATGCTTCCACTATCAGAGGTTGCTTTGTCAGTTGTCATGCTATCCCTCCGTGCATTATAGTTAAAAATATCAATAGTTTAAAAATATCGGTTAACTGAATTATTATTATCAAATTCCGGCAGGTTCTCAGGCAGCGTTCCTTAACGGCGATATCCGATCGGCGAATGTGTCAAAATCTTTAAGGATTTTATCAACTGTCATATAAAATGCTTAAGCATCCGGACACGGTCAGATGCCCTGGATACCGCCCAAGAATATATTCTGCCCGGGCAAACCTTGCAATATTCTGTTAATAAAAACCTCCAGGCACCTGGAAAAGGCGCCTGGAGGTGTCTTTCAAAACGATATAATCGTCAACAAGATGCTTTTATGTATCTGATTATGCGTTCGATTCTATGCATCAGGGATGATCTTGTGGTAGTCCACCTTCTTCAGAGACCATTCATTTGTTGCTCTGTCGTATGTAGAATTGGTGAAACAGAACCAGTTTTCATCATCTTGCCCCGGATGATCTGATTGATAGTAGAATCCAGGATAGCGTGTTTCTTTACGATACTGGATGTGGCGGAGATGCGCCTCAACAGTATAGAGCCTGTGATATATTTCCCATGCTCTCATAAGTTCATGGAGATCACCTGCTGCCATTTTTTCGCAGTCTTCACGCATAACTTCGAGAAGGTCGATGACAACCTCGAGGCTTTTGCTGTTGGTCTGGTAATAGGTAGCGGTTCCTGCACCATACTCATGGGTAGCTTTCATCATACGATACATCATGCCGTTCGGTTTGATGTAATTCGGGTTGATGTCTGCAGCGGTTGTATATTCACAATTGTCGAGATATACGCGTACAGGTTTGTATACCATGTCGACAAGTTCTTCTTTGGTCTCTTTGATTGTCGGTGTGTAGTCAGCATGGTCGCGTACAAATTTTGCCATTTCTTTAGCAACCATACGTCCTTCAGCATGAGAACCTGAGGAGAATTTGTGGCCTGAGCAGGCTACGCCGTCACCTGAGGTGAAGAGACCGACCACGGTGCTCATGCGGTTATAAACCTTTCCTGCATCGCCCCATTTGTATGAGTCCGGTACCCAGTCAAAATCCGGTCCTGAAGTCCAGATTCCGCAGCAGCCTGAGTGTGAACCAAGGAGATAAGGCTCGCAAGGCATGACTTCGGAGTTTTTCTTTTCAGGTTCGCAGTTCTGAGCGCACCACAGATTTGCCTGACCGCAGGTCATGTCAAGGAAGTCTTCCCAAGCTTCGGATTCAAGATGCTTGAGTTCTTTCTTGTCCATGG
>CAZTYY010000108.1:0-10373 GCA_964617785.1 uncultured Desulfobacterales bacterium
TCCGGTTTTCACCGGAATGACAACAAATGGATTTTTTGACTTTTTACGAATTCATCATCACTTTATAATTATAAAAAATTATCGGTATACTGCATCATAGCACACATGGCATGTTGAACATAGTCGATACGAATTTCATATTCCCGATCTTTATTTGACCCACCTTCGTTTGTATTCTTAAAAGCAAGCGCTTGTGCGATACGGGGAATACCTCCAGCATACTCACCCTTTTTAACCTGTGAACGAAGGAGAAAAACCAGGCCTTGCTGGACAGCGGAAACAATTTGAGTTGTTAATTCTTTTTCTTTTTCAGGCAGAAAAGAAATTGCGGCCAGAAGTCCTTCAAGCCTTATGGCGGTCTGGGTTGTAAAACCGCTTTCTGTAAGAGCTCCGTATTCCGAAGATTCTTCATGATATCTTGGCACACCCGTCAGCATACTCCTGCAGATCTTAACTCCATGCTGAACGATCGTTTCCTTTGGCACAGGCCGATTTGAACGATCATAATGTTTTAGAAGTTTTGCTGTTGCAATCAAGGCCCAGTGATCTGCCTCAACAATAATTTTGTTGTAACGCAACCTGGATAGATATGCCATTGCATCTGCCGCTCCCTGGAGCCATTCAGGTGAAGGGGCCTTTTCATAAAGCATCATTAATCCCAAGGCCGCTTCACCAGGATAATAAAGTGACGTCCAGGAATCATCACGCCCTCCTTTTTCCTGAATATATTTTGAATAAAAACTTCCATCGCTTTTCTGCATAAACAAGATAAATCGCCCCAGGCGGCTTAAGTCTTCCAAAGAAATAATGCCCGGTATAATCTTTTCCGCCTCAATCAAGGCAAGAAGCCCAAGACCCGTGCCACCCAGCTTAACCTTGTCACTGCCTTTTCTGCCGCATATCTTTGCGGGAGACCAGATTGCAAGAAGGTCATCCTGCCCGGGAATCGGTCTGATTGTTTTTTCAATAAGAAACCGTGCAGACCTTTGAAGTGCATCCCGAACCTTTTTATCACTGCTCCGCCCGGCATACATTGCCAATGCATAAACTGCACCGGCATGGCGCAGAATATTGTATTTGGGCTTTACTTCAACAGTTGGATCAAGATTGATTCGATATAAAAATTTACCCTGTTCGCTGCAAGCATTAACAAGATACGATGCAGACAGGGCGATAGATTTATCAAGTTTTTCTTTGGTAAGATCAGACAAATATATCTGAGGGCTATTATCCTGAATTTCAGGCATCTCTCTGTGATACAGATAGAAATATCCCCCTGTGAGAGCAATCGCCATAACAAGAATGAGCGACACCCGTATTGATAGTTCTTTTTTTGTGGTCATAGCTACCATCTAAAAATAAATATATTTCAGTGCCAGTATCACACTATGCATCTGATGCTGGGCAACATCAATCCTGAGAGGTGCTGCCCGGCTGTGATTCATAACACCGCCGGCTGCGATCCGATCATATTTGTTATGCTTAACAAGAAAAGTGTTTTTCGCTTGCAACGGACCGGCCACCTGCCATGATGTGAGCTTGTAAAGTCCCCTGTCGATAACGAATCCAAGGTCTTCCACAGCTTTAAAGTTATTGCGCTTTTTTGCAAGATTGTATGCATGAATAATCCCTTCAAATGCATAGGCTGTATTTCTTGCGCGCTTAAGGATGTGATGTTTATGAACCATCCACCACGCGAGGGAAATTAGAGAATCACCCATGACTTGTGCATTTTCCCATCCAGCATCCTGATATTCCCAAAAAGACATGCAACCCCACTGGAAAAATCCTTTTGTCATTTCAGAGTCGGAATCCTTCTGCCATTCCTTTGCTGTATAGTATCTTGCCATTCTTATTGCAGATTTTTCTATTATAGGAATAAGATCGTTATACCCAAGATATTTGGCAGCCTTTGTCAGGCACAGCAGTGTTTCACCGTCATAATACGGACTCGATTTCGGATATTTGATTTTCACAGGCAAAAAGATGGCGCTGGAAAAATGCCCGTCTTCCAAACGAAGATATTTCAGATGCTCGATGTACCCATTAAGCCTTTGAACCATCTCCTCTTTGAAATCAACATCGATTTTCACATCTCCCTGTTTTTCCATACGCAGATACTCTATAACAGCGAGCGCTGTCAGAGCAACAGTGCCGGTATGACACACATACGCACCCGGATAGGCTATAACTTGTGTTCCATCAACTGCCCCTTCAACTGTATGCTCGAAAAAAAATCTCAAGTCTTTTTCAAGGGCATCTCTTACTTCCGGGTCCCTTTGATAGCTGTATATCAGGGCAAGCCCCCACAACGCGCCAGCTTGTCGAACCTGATGATCGCCCTCGGTCATCGTCCTTTTTACAAAATCATATTCATAATTAAAATTTCCGGCAGGCTTCTGGTTGTTTATCATAAAGCGTTTTCCGGCATTAAAGGATTCATTCAGAATGGATTGGTTTAATTTTTTTATTGCGTCGCGTTTCTTCCATTTTAAATTGCGCGAATATCCTTGTATCCAGTCAGGAAATTCATCCTGTCTAAGTTCTGTAACAGGAATCAGAAAAACAAAAATAGAAATCAACAAAAGCAGAACAACAGAAAAGCTAAATGCCATTACAGAGCGCCTGTCTTTTCCATTTCCCTGGTATTTATCCATGCTATTTTCTGATTGATTTGAACTGTCTTTCTGCTTTTTTTGTAGCAAATTTCTTCCCAATTCCCATGCCAGAATTAAAATAAAACCGGCAAATAAAAGGATGTTCATGAAAATATATCGTTGATGAGGGTCAAGAACTTTTCGGCTGTAGAAATACCAGCATGCAATAACTCCCATACCGAATATACTTCCCTTAAATGATGGACGCTTATTGCCATCTGTAATTTCAAGCAACGCAAAACATCCGAGAACGGACCAATAGTAACGCGACGAGACTGCAAGAGCAAAAAAAACCGGAAGCATCCAAAGCATGGCATCGGTTTTCTGTTTTTTTAACACAACCGATACTGCCCCAAAAAACAGGATCGCCTGCAAAACGAAACCCACAACCATATTATTTTCGAGATTCTTCTTTACCGAACTCTGTTCAGAAGAAACAAGATCTAAAGTTAATATTTTTTTTATGCCGACACGCCTTGCTCCGGAAATATGTTGGCTTGCGTGCTCGCTGATATTTTCCCTGAATGTTCCCCAGCTTTCAGGGCCATATGCATTAATACTTCCGAGAATAATACCTGCACAGCAAAAAATTGCAAAACCTGTGATAAAACGCCGGTACACATTGTTTATAGAACCTGTTTTCCAAAAATCGCGGCAAACCACAATGAAAATACCTGACACAAAAACTGCGGGGAAGACCCGGGACATAACGGAATAAGCCCAAAACAATGCGGACAATCTTCCCTTTTTTTTGTTAAGGAACGCAAGACCCAGAAGAATCGTATAAAACCAGTCGTATGTCAGCAGGCCGCCAAACATCCGTTTGTCGTTAAAAGGAAGCAATATAAAAATGAGAAAAAGTACTGCAGTCGATGAGGCTCCAAACGACCAAATGCAAAAAGCGATTGTCAATAAGCAGAGAATGGAATCGAGTGAAAGCAAAAGCATCCGGTGCCATGAATTTTCAATATCAAACACATTTGTTAAAAAACTCCCTGCAAATGTCCAGAAAGGTGTAGGATTGTAGCCCCTGTCGCATAATACTTCCCCATAAAATCTTCCGGATCTCAACCCGGTGAAATAATTAACATCCCTCCTGAATTCGTTCCATCTCCCGTCGCTGAACCGGCTGCTCCGCCTGATTATAAAATTATTTTTCGGCTCTTTCTTTAGTGTATATAAATCTCTTATAATTTTAACATTTCGAAGACGGTTCGGGCCTTCTTTATCTGCGGCGAGAGTCTGTATATACAAATCATGGTATCCCAATTCATCAAAATATTTTGCCCCGAGATAATAATGATATACAGACCATATTCTGAATGACTGCCCTGAAAAAAACCGTTTGGCTTGCCTGCCGTGGGTTGTCCAGACTGAACATAAAACAAGCATCCACAGAACTATAGCGACAATCTGCCGTGATCGTTTCACAGGTTTCCGCCCTTTTTCTATAAAATACAATAAAAAGACGCAGACTATCCCGGCTATCGCGTACCAGGCGCTCAACAGATTCATTATACAGCCTGTTTTTTCATGTTAAAAAATCTATCTAACAGAAGTGACAAGGGTAAAATAAGGAAAGCAATTAAAAAACAAATGTTTCCAAGCGTGAATCCACCATAGCCCGCTCCCCTGTAAAAGATAAAAATACCATGAACCAGAAATACTACCGCAGCTGAAAAAATTGCAAACCGCGAATTCATTTTTTTATGGTCTGGAATAAAAAATATGAGCAGCATAAGATAATAATAGCGAGATGTTGTCATTAATGCAAAAATTAACCCTATACTTAAAGGAATCACCCAGGCGTCATCATCTGATTTAAAATAGATTGCTGCAACATTCAGCCCCACAAGGAGTACCCAAAACAGATAGTATGTATTCCGATTGTTTTTAAAATTTTCCGGCCTGTCTTCTTTTCCAGCCCTTTCAAAAGGCCTTGAAAGGTTTACAGACATGAGACGCTTCAGACCAAATTTGTTACTGTCAAATTTAATAGCATCGGCATGAAATGTGATATTCCGGACAAACTGCTTGGTGGATTCAAAGCCTTTTCCCTGTGTAAGGCCGATCAGGAAAAATATAATGCATGCCACGGAAAAACTTATTAGAAAAGATGTCTCCTTTTTTGGAAGTTTTCTGTCATGAATAAGTTTTCGCAGCCAGATTATGCCGGGTCCTGCAACCAGAACAAGTGGGAAAATACGAACCATTGCTGAATATGCGAGAGAGACACCGGCAAGCTTCACCCTGCCTGTTCGATAAAATATCATGGTCAGAATCATAAAGTTCAGCCACTGGAACTGAAAATAGGTGTCGACAAATCCATGGGGATAATAAAGTACAACTGCAGCGTTTACGAAAATATAGCAAAGAAGAGCATTGTCTAATCCAGTGAAATAAGCAACCGCACAAAGAAGGACAAGGAAGACCGTAAGGTCGACCAGGCGAACAGCCATATAAAGCGTGCTGTCAGACGTATTCACATGTTGAGCAATAATACCTGGAATAAAATTCCAGAAAGGGGGGGGGTTAAAACCGTGGTCGTTCAATTTTCGCTCCCAGGTTGCTGAACCTCTAGCCATTAACCTCCAGTCCTGTTTGAATTCAAACCACCTTGCTTCTGAGAAATAATCGTCCTTCTCTTTTTTTGCTTTTTCAATGGCCTGGGCAGCAGGAATTCGTGAAAGATCTTCGAGGTGGCGGATCTGTTTGATATCTCTTAGTCGTGGAGTCGACGATTCTTTATCGGCAAGAAGTGTATAGCGATAAAGACCGTAATAACCTAATTCGCTGAAATATTTTGATCCCAGGAAATAGTGATAAGATGCTACTCTCTCACGAGACACAAACCTGGCAAGACGTGGATGCATCTGGGCAAAATATATCCCTGCTACAAAAACAGCCAGCATCAAGGTTACAGGCAAAAGCGATTTATTTTTCTTAGCCAAAAAATAGCGAAGAACGAGCGCAATACCTGTAAGCAAAGAAATAATCATGGACGTTCCGGGCACCTTGTGAAGATATAATAAAATAGTACACATACTTGATGCCACGAAGACTCCCCAGGGGAGAGCGTCCGATTTTTTAAATTTACTGATATGTGATAAATTAGTTGTCATAATATTTTGAATAACATAATTTTTTTATCGTGTCTTCAGAAAAATAATTTTCAATATTCCCTTGCTTAACACAAATAAATTATTTTATAAATCCTCTGGAAATATTTTTTGTTTGAATTATTGAGCACAAAATTAATTAACTACACACGGGAAGATGAATGCTAAAATCAGGAAAAAACAAAATAGTTTTAACTATAGGCATTGCGCTTATCATCATCTCCGCAGTAAACATCTTTTTCGTATTCAAATCAAGACACAGTATAAACGTATTTAAACAAAGCAAATATAAAAACTGTCCTCCGGCGCCTGAAACCTGCAAGCTGCAGCTCACAGAAGACATTCTTAAACGATCGCTCGACCTTGGAAAGCAGTATCTTTTAAACAACCAAAAACCAGACGGCAGTTTTAATTATATGTACAACTGGCGAAAAAAGAAACTCAGTGGGGAAGACAGCCAGGTGCGCCAGGCAGGCGCGCTTTGGGGGATAGCACTTATTTACAATAATAGTCCCGATGCTGAACTTGCCCGGGCAATAAAAAAAGGAATGGAATTCTTTGAAAAGAATTCAAAAGAATCTGTTGATGGAAAAAAATGGATAGTTTTTCCAAAAGACCTTTCCGGTAAAACCGGGACAGTCGCCCTTTACACCCTCGCCATAATCGACACTTTGCGAAGACCTGAGTTTATTGATCATAGTTTTCGCAACAAGCTTGAATCAAATCTTGACATGTGCCTTAAATTTCTCATTTCTTTAAGAACAAAAGAAGGCCTCTTTCACAAGTCTTACACCTATAAAAATGGCGAAGGTTTTGGGTCCAGCCCTTCGCCCTATTTTGACGGAGAAGCTTTACTTGCTCTTATAAAGGCTGCAAAATATTTGAATAAAAAAGAACTAAAGCCGCTGATAATAGAATCTGCGGATGCAATGTACAACCTCCACGTTAAAAAAGCGCTGCTGATTGATCCTGATTCCAAAAAAACAAAGGGGTTTTTTCAGTGGGGTATTATGTCATTTTTTGAACTTGCAATCAGCGGATGGCATAATACAAAAAGATTTGAAGACATGTCGATCGATCTTGCAGACTGGATGATCGATGTGCACTGCACTCTTGAGAGAAAGAAAAACACAGCTTACGCCTATGAAGGAATTATTCTTGCCTGTGAACTCGCAAGACAAAAAAATGGTCTATATCATGCAGAAAAATTCGCCTGTGTTACTGACAAGGGGTTGTCTCGGCTATCTTCATGGCAGGTAGCAGGACCTATTCAGAATTCTTATTTAAAAAGCCGCCGCTATTCTTTTGACAAGCTTGCCATAGGAGGTGTGATGAATTCTGCAAAAGACAAGAATTTAAGAGTCGATGTCACGCAACACCAGATGCATGCTGTCATTCTAGCGTTAAGGTATATATATAAACATGACATTAAACACTGAAGATAGCCGCCATGCTTAAATACATCTTGAGTAATATCTTTAATATATCCAATACAGGCTTTATGCTCGATATAGTTTATTATTCGGTTATCCTTATAAGTCTTTCAGTATGCGCGATCCTGTATCATAACCGGCTTATTGCTCTTGGATACGAAAAAAAGAAAGCCCTTACCTTTATACTCACTTCCCTTATCATGTCCTATCCGGTTGGAATTGTAAGTGCGCGCATGGTCGGCATTTTTTATTTCCCTCCGCAATTCTGGAGCATTGATTTTTTCATTAATCAACTTTTGTATGGTAAACATGTTACATTCCATGCGGCAATTATCCTGCCGATTATTGTCATTTTCTTCCTGACAGTTAAAATGAAATTCAGAATCGCTGAAGTCTGGGACGCGTTTTTTATATACATGCCACTCGGCCATGCCATAGGAAGAGTCGCCTGTCTTCTTGTGGGCTGCTGCTGGGGAAATCCTGTTTCGTTGTCAATTTTCGGACAAACATTTACATTCGATAATCCGGTGCCGCTATACGCAATATTAATTAATGTAGTTATCTTTTTTATTCTAAGAAGCCTATTCAACTGGATTTACTCACGGGAGGAAACCCGCAGATATAGCGGCCTTGTGATATCCCTTTACCTGATTCTTTATGGAAACGTCCGTTTGATCCTTGAACTTTTAAGGACAACGAAAGTCGTCTTTATGGGTCTGACACAGGCACAGATCGTGATGATCTTTTTTATAGCTGCAGGCTCTCTCCTTTTCATGGCAGTGATGTTTAAAAATTTTTTAAGGGGTATAGATACCGGCAGCGTAAAGAGTAAAAAATTGATTTCTTTTTCCCTTACCGGACTCTTCGGTTATTTTCTTGCCATCGGCCTGCTTTACTGGTTTTTATCAAGCAACCATATTATTAAGTGGCCTTTTCATCCTGTTCATACTATCGCAGAGGCATACCAGACTATTTTTGAATATGCACCGGTTCTTGCTGCCGCACTCTTTTCGGTTATATGGCTTTTACCCGCCGGACTTCCTGTTTTTAAATATTTTAAGTGGAAACAATTTTCAGGAAGCACACTCTTTATTGGAATTGCAATTTCTCTCGGATACACGATATACATGCTGAAACCATTACGGTTCGGACTCCATATCGCTTCTGTATGGCCTCCTGTGTTAATACTAAGCCTTTTAAACGCAATTGCCGAAGAAACTGTTTTTCGCGTTGTTTTGTATGGTCTTATTCAAAAAATCTCAAACAGGATGCACTTGTCAAATATAATTCAAAGTCTGGTTTATGCCTCGATACATATATTTATCGGCGGCAATCTCCTTGCTATGCAGGCGTTTATCCTCGGCATGATACTCGGGTTGATAAGAGAAAAAAACAATAGCGTTATCCCGTGCATAATATGTCATTTCTGTGTTGATCTTGGAGCCATAGGCTATCCGATCCTTACGTCATAAAAACCAGTTTTGCGTCATAACGCTTATCTTCATGTCAAATAAGTTAAAACTTTCAATTGACATCACGATAGACATAAGTTTAATAGTTCAAATGCTCAAATACTGAAATCAATTAGATAGGAGTCAAGAAAATGAATAAGAAATATTTTGTACTGCTTCTTTCATTGCTTTTTTGTCTTACCGCCTGCAAAGGAGAAAATAAAAAATCATCTGCCCCTGAAACCAGAAATGCTGCTCATACTACATCTGATCTTACAAAAGGATCTCTTGCCACATATAAAGATGGGGAAATAACTAAAACTAATTTTACTGCATGGATGGAGGCTAATCATTACCCGGAAAATAAAATTTCAGGCATTCTTGACAACCCAAGAAGAAGAAAGGGACATTTAAGACGTATGGCACTTGAACTCTTTACAGGCCAAGAAGCTGAAGCTGCAGGATATGACAAGTCCGAAGACTTTAAAACAGTCATAAGGCATGCCAAAAAAAATTATCTGCTAAAACATTTCAGAAAAAATTTGCGTGAAAGTGCCAAATTCAAAGAAGACGCTATCAAGGCACGAATTATATACTTTGAAGTACTCGATTACAAAGTCGAAGATGGTGTTAAGCAGATAAAACTTCCTAAAAAGGAAGTTGAAAGAAGATACACAGAAAAAATCGATTTAGCAAAAAAAATTATCATCAAGCTTGATGAAGGCGCTGACTTTGCCGAACTTGCAAAAGAATTTTCCGAGGATCATTCAAACCGGATCGGAGGTGATATCGGGTACATATACTACAAGATGAAAGAAGAGGCTTTTGCTGCCAAAGCCTTCCTGCTAAAAAAAGGAGAATGCACGAAAGAACCTGTAAGGACTGAACGAGGTGTATACGTTATCAAAGTAGAAGACATCGTAGAGGTTGACGAGAAAAATATTGAAAAGGTTATAGATGATCAGAACAACGCAAAATCTTTAAAGACAAGGCTTTCTTTTTTTACGGTTATGAAATATGAGTATGACCTTGAAAAAGCAGAAGATGCAGATGCCTTTTACGCAAAACTGACCGACAATAATCCTGAAACCGTGCTTTTCAAAGTTTCCCAAAAAGATTTTACAATCGCTGATTTCGACAGAGAGCTTTCCGAACCAGGCGATCTAAAAAATATAGATAAGGCTGAGTGTAATATTTTCCGCTCACAACTGAATTTAAAAGACGCTGTTCTTCTTCGTGAGGCATTTAAACGTGGCGTAAATAATGACCCTGAATTTAATAAAACATGGAAAACCGTGAGGCATGCCGCCCTGTCACAGAAATATAAAAATGCTGTCATACTCGATTTCTCTAAAATTGAAATAACAGATAACGAAATAGAAATGGAACGCAAAAACATGAAAGCGGTTAATGAAAAAAATGCTGAATTAGACCGTGATGTTATTATAACTATCCTTAAGGGAAGAAAAAGATTCGCAACAAAACTTAAATTCGAGGAAGAAATCCTAACAAAGAATGAATTTACAATAATGTAGAGACATTCCTCGCTATTGTGCGATAATAGAAATTTAACATGTTGGCAGTGGTTTGAATACCGGGATCGAACTGGGTATATTGCATGCCCATTTTATACCCAACAATTCACTCTTTACTTTTTTAAAACAAGGTGATATCAACAATCTAAGACGATTAAGACATTGAGTTATCGCTATA
>CAZTYY010000109.1:0-10263 GCA_964617785.1 uncultured Desulfobacterales bacterium
CAGGTCTGCGAGGCTCATCAGGTCTGTAACAATCAGCCCATCATATTTTGAAAATGATTTTATTTTTTTAAAAAAGTAAAGAGCTGCCCCCCGCATCCGCCATTTCCAGAATCTTGACGGGAGGGTAACAAGTTCTATTTTATGTTGTGATTCTGAAACCAATCCGTCTGCAAAATCCCGATGAGACCCCCCGTAAAATGGTTCTAAAAATAAAATTTTCTTTTTTTTAATCATGCAAAACAAAACCTGAAGGTAACGCCTCACCAAAAACTTCTGTTTCTTCATCACCTGCCATGGGAATCACCTGCGTTAAACATTTTGCAGTGTCATTCATCATATTATTCCGAGAAAGCCACTCTATTATTTTATCTACTACAGCCGGCTCAAGATCCCTCACACGATCGCCCGTCTTACGAGCAATCTGTATGAGAGCTTTTCCAACAGGTTTTTGATTGCTCCAATTTTGCTCTAATATACTGTCAATCCATGACTTGGCCTCTTCAGGAGGTATAACACGATCAGCAGAACCGTAGAGTAACTCACGTGCGCCAATCCGCGACAGGGCCCAAAATAGTTGCGGTGTTGTTTTCTTGGGTTTAAGTCCTGCAAGCAATGTTCTGCCCAGTTTAATTTTATCTTTCACAAGAAGTTTTTCCATGTTGGCAACAGCCATCCAGGTTTCAATGATTTCCTGGGGCGGCAGCTTTACGGATTTTGTTTTTTTCGGCATGATCAGAGGAGAAAGATCTTGAATAAACTGCCGTTGTTGGCCTGATTTCAATCCTCCGGCTATTCTACGCCATATGATCCACCACTCAGATGCAACCTGTACATTATTCTTGTGTACAGGCCCTTTTGAATATATTTTCCATAATGATTTTATTCTTTGAGAATCCAGACTGTCTCCGAACCCCGGCCGCAATGTGTAACCAGTAAGATTCAACCATCGTGTTTCATGTTCAGGGGATATTTTTTGCATGTCAATATTCCTGATTAGTTCATCAGAAAGGCTTCGAATAAAAGAAATGGGCCACTTCTCCTTTGGTCTTTGGATTATTTCCGATAATGATTTTACCAGGTCGGAAAGCGGCTGTTTGTCGGTTTTACTTTTAAATGCCTTTTTTATTTCAACGCATGCGCTGCCTACAACTGTCGTATCAAAAACTTCTGTTTCACGAACATCGGATTTGCCTTCCGCTTCACGAAGCTGAAATTGAAGCTGCCACCTGTGATTACTGACAAGAGAACGGCACCAAAGAGAAATGCTCCCCATCTCAGTATATTCAGCCTCTATTTTCACGGGCACACTGGTTTTTTTCTCTTTTTTGCCAAAAGTAATTACTGTTTTGATAGGTGGGAGAGGCGTCAGTGTGTCATCAATTTCAACCATATCTCCACACCTGTCTCCTGAACGAAAAGTTGAACTGTGAAGGTCAAAACTTACAGGCTGATTTGCAAGAACTTCAAATTGTTTGTCCTCAAGTTCAATTGATGAACCCTCATCTAACCCTCTTTCCACAAGGCAGATAGCTTTGCTCGCCTCATGCGTCTTTCCATTTCTGTCATTGTCCGGCTTTCTCGAAATTCCAAGATAATAACTTCGTGGACTTCCACTTCCGACACGCACTCCTATTCCTGTCTTAACAAGACCGTAATATGAAGCGCCCAGGGCCACAGCAAGGTCAGGTTCCGGGTTTTCAAGGACTCCCGGCAAATCATCATCTTTGATATTAAACCAGTGGCCTACCGCCTTCCTTATTCTATTTTGAACGATATCTGATTTTAGCGATCCTCCGTTAAACATGATTAAATCAGGGAACGGCTCTTTATTTAAGAGTTTTTCTACATCTTTTCTGTGATTTTCCAGAAACCAACCCATATGTTTTGTAACGGCGGTTTCCTGCTCAAAAGGAAGGCCGAGCTCGGTTATACCTTTATCAGTTGCCTCGCGCATGTTAGTTAACGCATCGACAAGGGGGAAAAAATCATCAAGTAACGTTTCTTCAAGTTCCTGTCGTCTTAACTCGGCTGAAACAGTTCCTGCAATCAAGCTGCGTCCCCCGCCCATCATAACAATTTTTTCCGAATCACTTTTGTTGTCGAGAATATTTTCCTTGGCCTGCCGGCACTGGTGGCAAAGATTTTTCCACCTGTCCTTGTTCAGGGCAAGCCTGCCTTTCCCGGCTTTTTTTTCGATCTTTCTTGCAAGGGCCAGATCGATATTATCCCCGCCGAGAATCAGATGATCTCCCACGGCAATTCTTTCAAAACGAGGACTTCCGTCAACATCTCTGAGTGAAATAAGGGTGAAATCGGTGGTTCCGCCACCCACGTCACATACCAGGATAAGTTCACCCGGCTTTACATACTCATGCCACTCTTTTTCGTGCCGGATAAGCCAGCTGTAAAAAGCGGCAAGCGGCTCCTCAAGAAGAGTGATATTTTTAAGCCCCGACAAATATGCCGCTTCAACAGTCAGGTCTCGGGCGACTTCATCAAAAGAAGCGGGAACGGTGATAACGACAAGCTGGTTTTCAAGAAACAAATCCTCATCATCTTCCTGGAATGAATTCCATGCCTTTCGGATATGTTTCAGGTATTCGCTAACAGCTTCCACAGGAGACACTTTGTAAACATCATCACCCGCGCCCCAGGGAAGAATTCTAGACTTTCTGTCAACATGTGAATGGCACAGCCAGCTCTTAGCTGAAGAAACAAGCCTCGCTGGAACCTTTGAACCATGATCCCTTGCAAAGACGCCTGAAAAATTGTCGCTCTCTGTTTTCCAGGGAATGGAAATTGCTGATTCCGATATATCATATTTCCCTGGAATATAGAGAAACGAAGGCAAAACCGGCAGCCTTGAAAACTCTCCCGGTCCTGTAAGCTGAGGCACATTGAAGATTTTTATTTCAGGTTTTTCTTTGCCAGTCTGAAGGTCTGCATAAGATACAGCTGAATTTGTCGTGCCAAGATCGATTCCAATTACATATCGTTGTCCATCGTGTTCCAAAACTTCTCTCGATTATCCCCTTATTCGATCTCAACTTCAGCCGGAGCAATCACCGTCGAATCTTTAGTATCGGAAAGAACCGGCAAATCGGATTTAGACACTTTCCATCCCCTGTGACGCAGTATCCCGTTAAACGGCGGTTCACCGGTGACATTCCCAGTCAAATTTATCGCGTTCGGATTAAAACCTGTTTCAATAATGACTTCTTCTCCTTCGTTTTTATCTATGATGGCAAGCAGGTTAAGGTATTTTTTCATTGTCTTGTTGCAAGACTCATGGATACTGCGAACAGCGGATCCAATCTGCGCATCATCATAAAGTTCTAGATTCTCAGAAAAAAAATCCACAAGACGGCCTTCGCGTTGAAAAACAGATAAAAGATGCAGGAAATATCTACGGTCATTGTTTTTTTTCTTTTCCGGATCTATTACAATTCCGGTTGCAATTTCGGCCTCTTTTTTATCAAAATTTGCCTTATTCATCAAGGTTTTAGATAGTAACAGCTTTAGAATAAGCCATAAAACAAACCCGGTTGAAAAAAATAGAATGGCGGAAACCGGCACAAAATATGTTCTGAGATTCTGCTGAAGTAAAGCAAAATGATTTATTTTATCAACCATATGCTTGACACCTTCATTGATCTTTCCTGTGATTGTGATATTTGAAAAAACAAGATCAATGCCGAAATAAAAAGCGGCAACCGTTATCATAAACAGCAAGCCCATAATGAACATTATTATAAGAAACGACTGACGCGAATATGGTTTAATGGTATCCATGATGAATATCCCTTGTTTGGTTTGTTTAAATATATTTGCTTTTTACGAGACTGCCAAACTTTAGTCAAAGATAAAAACGGAATTTAAGTTTTCACTCCCCCGATGTCAAGTTATATACTGATAATTTTTCCGGCAATTTTTCTTGTTATGGAAAAACCGATGTGATATTTTATAGACTTACAGGAGAGTAAGTAAAATACAAGAACAAGTCGAAAGGTAGAATTTCAAGTGACGGTTAGAAGAGACAAGTTTGATTTTGAGATAGGTTATTTTATTAAAAGCCCTTGCAGAGAATGTAATACAAGAGAAAAATTTCCAGAGTGTATTGACGAATGCTCTGTTTTGGATGAGATTCAAACTATCCTTGCACGTGGCATATCCTGCTGTTATTCATCTGCTGAATAAGAAAAAAGTCGTTGAACAAGATCGCTGAGGCTATCCTGCCATTGCTTTGGAAAAATATTAAAAATATTTTGGATCCGCGTACAGTCTAGTTCCGAATTTGCCGGTCTTTTTGCAGGTGTAGGATACTCTTCGGTGGTAAGCGGAACAATATGCTGAACCTTCAAGCCTGTATATTCACCTGCTAATTCCAGGGTCTTTTTTGCAAATTCATACCATGTTGTCACACCTTTTCCACAATAATGGTAAGTGCCCCAGGCAATGTCATTTTTTTTTGCAATCTGACCGACAATATCGAGTATTGCTTCAGCGATGTCAGGAGCGAATGTCGGACATCCATACTGGTCTGCGACAACTCCGATTTCATCTCTTTCCTGCCCCAGCCTGATCATGGTTTTGACAAAATTGTTTCCGTGCTCGCTGCAAAGCCAGGCTGTGCGCAGAATGATATGTTCGGCCAAAATTTTTCTGACATCGCCCTCCCCTGCTGCTTTGCTCTTTCCGTAAACCCCGACCGGTGACACAGGGTCTGTTTCGATATATGCATCGGTTTTAGAGCCGTCAAACACGTAATCGGTTGAGATATGAATGAGCGGTATTCCTTGGTTCCGGCATGATGCCGCAAGATTTGCAGGCCCTTTTTGATTAACATTGAATGCAATATCGGGCTCTGATTCAGCTTTATCAACCGCAGTATAAGCAGCGGCATTGATAACAGCAGAAATATTGCTTTTGGAAATTATTTCATCTACAGCTTCCATGTCAGTAATATCAAAGTCAGGCAGGTCAAGCGAAATTGTCTCCAGGTTGCGATTTTTGATTTTTTTACAAAGCTCCCTGCCTACCTGCCCATTGCAACCTGTAACTATTACTTTCACTTTAAACCTTCAACTACTGGTAAATATTTTGAATCGGTGTCTTTTAAAAATGATAATTTGTTGTCGCGCTCAGAAAGGATCGGTTGTGTTACCGGCCACTCGATTCCAATATCAGGATCATTCCACATTATTCCCTTTTCGCATTCAGGAGAGTAAAAATCACTGCATTTGTAAGTAAACATTGCTGTTTTGCTAAGCACTGCAAAACCATGAGCAAAACCTTCAGGTATTAAAAATTGGCGTTTATTCTCTCCGCTCAGTTGAACACCTGTCCATTGCCCGAAAGTTGACGAACCGCGTTTAATGTCTACGGCAACATCGAAAATTTCCCCGTCCAGTACCTGCACAAGCTTTGTCTGAGAATGAGGAAACTGATAATGAAGCCCCCTGAGTGTCCCCTGCACGGAATATGAAAAATTATCCTGCACAAAATCCGTCTCAATGCCTTCGGCTTTATATCTGTCTCTGTTATAGGTTTCCATAAAAAAGCCTCGGTTGTCTGGAAAAACAGATGGTTCTATTATTAAAACACCTTCAAGCTGTGTATGAATTATTTTCACTTATTCCTTCCCTTCATACTTCAGCATATCAATCAAATACGAGCCATAACCGTTTTTCATGAGAGATTGAGCCAGTTTTTCAACCTGCGCGGCATCAATATATCCCATTGAATAAGCGATCTCTTCGATACATGATACTTTAAGACCTTGCCTTTGTTCAATCGCTTCAATGAAATTTGATGCCTGCATAAGGCTTTCATGAGTACCTGTGTCAAGCCATGCGATTCCCCGTCCTATTTTTTCCACAAATAGTTCTTTAGCTTCCAAATACAACCGGTTTACATCGGTTATTTCAAGCTCACCTCTTGCTGATGGCTTAAGATTTTTCGCAATATCTACTACCTGGTTGTCATAAAAATAGAGTCCGGTTACAGCCCAGTTTGAACGTGGATTTTCCGGCTTTTCTTCGATATTTTCAGCCTGCCCGTCTTTATTGAAAGCGACGACACCATAGCGTTCTGGATCCTTTACCCAGTATCCGAAAACAGTCGCGCCTTTTTCGCGCAACGATGCTTTTGAAAGCTTTTCAGGCAGTCCATGACCATAAAAAATATTGTCCCCAAGTATCAGGCAAACATTATCTTGGCCGATAAATTCCCTGCCTATGGTAAATGCCTGGGCAAGACCTTCAGGTCGAGGCTGAAGAGCATAGCTGAAAGAAACACCCCACTGGGAGCCATCGCTTAACAGTCTTTCGTAAAGAGGTAAATCATCCGGAGTGGAAATGATTAGTATATCTTTGATTCCGGAAAGCATAAGGACCGAAAGAGGATAGTAAATCATGGGTTTATCATAAACAGGAAGCAGTTGTTTGCTGACGACTTTGGTGATCGGGTAAAGTCTGGTTCCTGAACCTCCGGCAAGAATAATGCCTTTTTTGCTCATATCATATCCTCTTGGCTGTTTTTATTAGGTTTGTCTGGTCTGATAGTTGTCGCGAATCCAGTTAAGGTATTCACCGCTACGAACTGAATCAACCCATTCCATATTATTCATATACCAATCAATCGTTTCCCTGATGGCTTCTTTAAATTTATAGGCTGGTTCCCATCCAAGTTCGTTCTTAATTTTTGACGCATCGATTGCATATCGCCGGTCATGACCTGGTCTGTCTTTTACAAATTTGACCAGGCGAAAACTGGAATCGGTTCCGGTCCTTTCAAGTCTTTCATCAAGAATATCACAGAGCATTTGAACTATTTCGATATTTTGATACTCAGCGCCGCCGCCTATATTATATGTCTCACCTATGATCCCTTTTTCAAAAACCCTTAATAGCGCATCACAGTGATCCATGACGTAAAGCCAGTCCCTTACATTTTTACCGTCTCCATATACCGGGAGTTCTTTTTTTTCGAGAATGTTCAGAATTATCAACGGCATCAATTTTTCAGGAAACTGAAAAGGTCCGTAATTGTTTGAGCAGTTTGTCACTACTGCAGGCAATCCAAAAGTTCGAAAATATGCTTTTACAAGATGATCGGAAGAAGCTTTAGACGCAGAATACGGGCTTGAAGGATCATATGGCGTTTTTTCAGTAAAATAACCTTCGGGCCCCAGACTTCCATATACCTCATCGGTTGAAACATGAACAAACCTGAATTCATCCGGCCTTTCACTTTCAGTCCAGTATTTAAGGCAGGCTTCAAGAAGGTTGAAAGTGCCATTAATATTTGTTTCAATGAAAGCACCAGGCCCAAGTATTGAACGGTCGACATGAGATTCAGCAGCAAAGTGAAAAACTCCGGCAAATTTCTCTTTTTCGAAAAGGTCTTGTACCAGATCCCTGTCTCTAATATCTCCATGAATAAATCTGTATCTTTTATCCTGTTCTGTTGGAAGGCCCTCAACATTAACAGGATTTCCGGCATATGTAAGAGCGTCAAGATTAACAATCTGCCATAGAGGTTCTTTTTCAAGGGTATTCCTAATAAAATTCGAACCTATAAAACCAGCGCCTCCTGTTACGAGTATTTTATTTTGTGTCATTTGTCTTCTCTTTTTTACAAAATTATTTAAAAATCGTACTTTATCCCTGCACCTAGAAAGTTTGAACCACCACTAACTCCATTAATAAGACCAAACATTCCTGACCTGTGATGAACTCTTAATATGGCGTTCCATTCCGGAAGTTGCGGAAGAGCAAAAGTTAATTCAAACATCATATAATTTAAAAACTTGGACGAATTATAATCATCTCCGTGGTTTATTGAGTGCTGATTCACTTCTACCGGAGGTTCTTTTGTGGCATAAGACAGTCCGTCCCCAAATGCAAAACTTGTTAATAAATATCTGTTCCATGGAAATTTCAGCCACCTTAATATCAAAACCGCATTGTATTCCTCATGTGTGTTATAACCTGAATTCTGTTTTTCATAAGACTGACCTTCTGCCCAGTCCCATCCAGGATTACCACAGGCCGGACGACAGGAACACGAAAATTGTTTAAGACCCCAGTGTTTTGCAAACTGACCTTCTGCTTCAAGGCTCAGATAACTCTTATACCTCCACAATTCCTTTCCTACTGCTAAAGTAAGAAGGCGTGAATCGACAAATTTTCCTTCACCCTCTCCAATAATTTTAAGTAAATATGTCTCTTCGCTTGAAGCCTGGGCTCCATAAACACTAATAAACCAGCCTTTTTCTGAAACCGCAAGAACATTTTTCTCCATGAAAAAAACTAAAACAAGCAAACTTAATAATATTGATTTTATGCAGCATATTAGTGCGTTATGCCGTATCTTCCGAAATAATATATTCAGGAACTATCTCCCTTAATTTAAGTTTTATTTTTTTGTAAATATACTGTCTCCATGTTATGCTTTGGCTTAAAACCTGTTTTAAGCATTTTTGTATTATCAAATATCAAGCTCGATGCAAGCTTTTCATAACATGCATGTATCCACTCACGCTTTTTAGGAAAAAACAACCCTGCTATTCGTGTTATAAGAAAAACAGCTGATGCCGGTATTTTTATAACCGGACGTACAGGATGTGACCAAGATTTCAAAAATACCCTTATTATTCTGTTAAAGTCATAAGGTTCAGGATCAGTAATATTAATAATTCGTACTTTATTTTCATTATCTTTTGAATTTGAAACAATAAACTTTATAAAATCTGTCAAATTTGGCCTTGCAAGGGCAGACATTTGCTGCCGGCCTGAACCGAATTTTAAATAAACAATCTTAAAAGGGCTCAACACTCTTCGATCAAGGTTGAAGCTCCATTCCTTGTCATAAACCGGTGCAAGTCTAAGAATCGTCAAAGCATGTTTTTTCTTCTCCTGATACAGCCTCAATAAACGATTTTCAGCATCAAGCTTGCTTTTCCCATAATCACTTGTTGGGTGGTAAGCATGGGACTCTTTTACCGGCAATAAGAGATTATTTTCTCCATATACAGAAATCGAAGAAAGAAAAATGAAATGTGTTGATAGATTTGCCTCACAAGCTGCTCTTGCAATATTTTCCGCAGCCACACTGTTTACGTCAAAATATGTTTGTCTATCTGTTTTATAAAACCGCTGATGAGCGACAGCCGCACAGTGTATGACAGTATCCGGGGAATATTTACGAAACAGATCATCGACTTTTTCTTTGCATAAAAGATCTGCTTGCTTCCAAATTATAATGTTATTAGTATAGGGTTTGTGCCTGTTGTACAGTCCAATGACCTCATACTCTTCAGACAATTGCTCAGACAATTTCATTGCTAAAGCGCTTCCGATAAATCCGGAGGCGCCAGTGATCAGAATTCTTTTCATAAGTTAGATTGTTTTGGAGATGGGTTCTAACATTCCTGGAGTAAAGAAATCATTTTTGGAGCGGCTACCTGTAGACAATATTCTTTTTCTACTTTTTCTCTGCCATTTTTTCCAAGCCGCTCTCTCAGAGAAAAATCATTTCTTAGCCTTTTTACGCACTCTATCCATTCATCTGTGGTTGATACTAAGAAACCATTAATCCCCTCATCAATGACATCCCTGTTTGCACCAATGTTGGAAGCAACAACCGGAATACCACACGCCATATACTGAATCAGTTTATAACCACATTTCCCCCTTGACCACAATGTGTCAGGCAAAGGCATGATCCCCACATCAAAACGCTGAATATGTTCAACCTCAGTTGCTTCAGACCACACATGACATTTTGTGGGAACGCCTTTAATTGAATCCAAAGGAGTACCAACCAGGGTCAGGTCTGTATTCTCTTCTTCACAAAGTTTCGCAAGTGCGGGTTGTATTTCTTGAAGATAGGGAGACGTAGAGGGAGAGCCGATCCAGCCAATGTTGAATTTCTTTGATTTTTCCTTCTTTTTTACAGCATACCGCTCAAGGTCGATTACGGTGGGCAAATATTCGACCCGTCGTGCTCCTGCCTTTTTGGCTCTGTCTGCCAGATATGAGTTTCCAGCCAAAACAAGAGCTGATTCACGCATTATGATATCTATCTTTCGGCCGAGAATGATTCTGATCAATCTGTTTGGATTGATATCATATCTGTGAAAAATAGCATCATCATAGTCAACGACATAAGGGAGTTTCCAGCATGATAAAAGCTTTTCTGCAATTGCTGGCAGCCATGGAAGAATTTCATATTCAATCCATATCAGGTCGAATTTATTTA
>CAZTYY010000110.1:0-10235 GCA_964617785.1 uncultured Desulfobacterales bacterium
ATCTTCTGTACGGCAGCGAGAGAAATAAGACTTAAGACTGCGCCGCATATAAAAGGAACGCGGTAGTCGATCATCCAGAGCAACCCGCCTGCCGCAGGCAACACTACGGCGGCAATATGGTTGATGGTGAACCCTACTGCCATGCTCGGTGCAATGTCAGCAGGATCCCCTATTTTCTGAAAATATGTGCGAATCGCAATGGCAAAATTAAAAAAGATGTGATCAAGAACATACAAAAAGCCGACAATCAGTTTGGATTCCACCGTGGCATAGGCCAGAAAAACAATGATCAGGGCTGAATATTCCAGCGACAAGACCGCCCTTTCCCCAAAACGGATAATCGCCTTTCCGATGAGAGGACTGAGAAAATAATTGATGATATTGTTCACAATAAAAAGAACAGCTATCTCCTGAATGGTAAAACCAAATTTTCTGACCAGAAGAAATACGGCAAATGCGATAAAAATCTGTCTCCTGGCACCTGCCATGAATGTTAAAAAATAAAACAGCACATATTTTTTCCTGACAATCATCTTCTTTCGTTGGGGCACGATGTTTTCGTTTGAAGGATTCTGAAAAAAAGCCCATATCCCGGCTGCAACAATCAGGCTGCCGAACAGCATATAGGTTTCTACAAAACTAAGGTGCGGTGTAATAAAGAAGACAATAATTCCCACGCCGACATTGGATGCAGCACCAAGGCTTCTCAACTTTCCAAAGACCCAGGGTGAAGTATTTTTATCAAAATACTGCAGTGTAAGAGACTGATTGGTAGTCTCAAAATAATGGAACCCGAAACTCATGATGAGGGTTGTCATTACCAGACCGCTCCACGACGGAAAAAATCCGGCAATTGAAACGCCGAGTCCCAGCAAAAGAATCGAAATTGCAGAAAGACGATGCTCCTTTATGATCATTATCAGATAGATTGCCAAAAGCGCCAAAAAGCCCGGTATCTCCCTCACAGACTGTATAACACCTATGTGCCTTCCTTCCAGTCCAACGACATGAACCGCGAAATTATCAAAAAGCATGCGCCATGCCTGCAATCCTGCTGTAGCGCTTATGGTCAGGACAGCCAGATAAATATACATCGGCTGTCTGGTTATGTGGCTTTTATTGATCAAATCTCACCGATTCTATGGCAGGCGACAAGGTGCCTCGTGCCCTGATCTTGATTTTTGGCCTGAATTCTAACTAGTTCGGGTTCTTCAATCCTGCATCGTTCGATAGCCCAGGGACATCGTGTGTGAAATCTACACCCGGGAGGTGGGTTGATCGGAGACGGCACATCGCCTGAAAGAATCGTTTTTTTCTTCCGGATCTCCGGATCAGGTACCGGAATAGCGGATAAGAGCGCCCTGGTGTAAGGATGAGCAGGTTCTTTGTAAATTGTATCTCCATCCGTATACTCAACGATCTTTCCAAGATACATTACAGCAATATTGTCTGAGACATGCTTTACCACCGCAAGGTCATGGGCAATAAAAAGGTAGCAAAGATTCATCTCCTGCTGAAGGTCAAGAAGCAGGTTTAATATCTGAGACTGGATGGATACATCGAGTGCCGACACCGGTTCATCGCAAACAATCAACCCGGGATTCAGTGCAATAGCTCTTGCGATACCTATCCTTTGCCGTTGCCCTCCACTGAATTCGTGGGCATATCGATCAATTGAGCTATAAGGCAGACCAACCCTGTTTAAAAGTTTTTTAACTTTCGCTCTCCTTTCTTTGGGTGTTCCGATGCCATGAATAACAAACGGCTCCTCCAGCATATACCCTATGGTGTGCCTGGAGTTTAAAGATTCAAAAGGGTCCTGGAAAATCATCTGCATCTCACGCCTAAGATTCCTGATTTCTCTTTTTCCAAGAGCATAGAGATTTCTGCCCTTAAAACAGGTTTCACCCTCAGATGGCTCATAAAGCCGCAAAACAGTCCTGCCCACCGTAGTTTTTCCGCACCCTGACTCACCTACAAGCCCGAGTGTTTCTCCGGCCCGGATTGCAAAAGACACATCATCCACGGCATGCACTTTTCCGGTTTGCCTCCCGAATACTCCGCTTCTTACCGGAAAATATTTTTTAAGGTTTTTTACTTCAAGCAGATAATTATTCATAACGATAAGTGATGACATGCCGCACAATGACCATTTCCGACAGCTGTCATTCCCGGTTGTTCTATTTTACATATTTCCATTACTTCAGAACATCTATTTTGAAACCTGCACCCCTGGGAAAATTCTTCAAGACCCGGCACCATGCCTTCTATGACTCGAAGACGACTCTTTCTCTTATTTTCAAGCCTTGGAATTGAAGAAAGAAGCCCCCTTGTATAAGGATGCCCAGGGTTTTTAAAAAGCGATTTCGCATCTGCATGCTCAGCCACCCTTCCTGCATACATAACAACGACATCGTCGCAGATTTCCGCAATAACTCCCAGGTCATGCGTGATAAACATGACCGACATGCCGGTATCCTTTTGCAGTTTTTCTATGAGTGCAAGAATTTGAGCCTGAACTGTTACATCAAGCGCTGTCGTAGGCTCATCTGCAATCAGAAGTTCGGGTTTACAGGCAAGCGCGATTGCAATCATCACACGCTGTCGCATCCCGCCTGAAATCTGATGCGGATATTCCCGGAACCGTTTGACAGGATCTGGCATGCCGACATTCATAAGCATTTCAATGGAACGATCCCTTCTCTCTTTCGATTTCATACCCGGGAAGTGCAACCAAAAAACCTCTTCAAGCTGTTTTCCGATTCTGTGGACAGGATTCAAGGCGGTCATGGGCTCCTGAAAAATCATTGAAATCCGATTCCCCCGGATTTTCTGCATACGGTCTTTCGGAAGCTTGACGATATCATCATCATGGAACAGTATTTCGCCCTGTTCTATTTCACCTGAAGGCTTTGGTAAAAGGCGCATCACCGAAAGCGCCGTTACGCTTTTGCCACACCCTGACTCACCCACAAGGCCTAACGTCTTTCCTTTTGGTACGACAAATCCGACATCATCAATCGCTCTGATTCGCCCTGTTTCAGATGCAAAAGAAACCGCAAGATGTTTTATTTCAAGTATAGTATCGTCTTTCAAATCAGTTTTTCATCTTAAAGGTTTTATCTATTTTGATTTCAGGAGAAAATGTCTTCTTCTCATTCATAGCCTTCTTAGTCTCATCATAAATATCAGGGTCATACCAGAACAGCCCGCCTGTTGTGGAAGAAAAAGGCGAGAACAGATCATCTGACATTTTTGTTCCCTGCACATCCGGAAGTTCCAACCACCGCCAGTATGCCTGGCGCACATAGGGTACCATAAAAGTTGGAATAAACATTCCGATCTTATGAATTTTTTCCTGAATTTTCAGAGAAAGCGCAATCCTTTCCTCCTCTTCTAAAGAATCTCTGTAATCATCGATCAATTTGTCCATTTCAGGATCATCTGTGTTGGTAATATTGTTGGTCTGGGATTTATGGGCATTTATTGAATGGAAATGCTCCCAGTACTGTGGTCTTAGTGACGTGCTCCACCCCATCCATGCAACATCATGCTTTTTTTCAAGGATTTTTTTGAATACAGCTGATTGATCGAGTTTCTGAAGATTCAATTCTACTCCGGCTTTTTTTGCCTCTTCCTTTAAAACAACCAGTCTTGGCGTATGCTCTTCAAAACTGTAGGTGACTTCAACTGAAAACCGCATTCCATTTTTTGTCCATATGCCGTCGGAGCCGCGCTGCCAGCCTGCTGTCTTCATATAATGTTCTACTTTCTCAAGGTCAAACCTCCTGGCTTTTATCTTCTTATTAGAATATCTTCCATACCCCATAAACCCGTGCTCAAGCCTGAAGTAGTCATTTCGAAGGACTTTTTCGATCACTTTCTCGACATTCATGGCATGCGCAAATGCATACCGAACGTTTTGGTCTTTGAAAATATCACGATCCTGGTTCATCCACATGCCTGCCCCGGATTGTTGTGTATCATTAAAAAACCAGATCTTTTTCACATACCCGTTATTAACCAGCGGCATATCTGTTTTAACATGCCAGTATTTCGGTATCGTAATATTGAATACATCTACTTTACCTTTCTTGAAATATTCCCAGAGCATGTTAAAATCTCTTACTACATTAAAAATCACCTTATCCACATTAAACCGGTGTTTAAAATACCGCAGATTCTTTGCCCACCAGTCTTTTTTCCTCTTGAATGTAACATGTTTTCCTTTTTGAAAATCAGATATCTGGTAGGGCCCTGTGTTGGGAACGATTTTCCAGTTGTATTCTTTTACAAAATCTTTGTTTAAGGGTTCAAAAAAATGTCTTGGAGTCGGGTTCAGGCCAACCTTTAAGTGAAGATCGGGCTGGGCTTTTGTTGCAACAACCGCAAGTGTATGATCATCAAAAATTACCACCCTGTCAATCTCCTTGGTGTAGTAATCGTTATACCATGGCGCTACGATATGCTTTGATCGCATGAAATCAAGCGTATAAACAAAATCTCGGGCTGTCACAGGCACTCCGTCAGACCAGACAGCTTTTTTGTTCAGCTTGAAATACATGGTCTTTTTATCTTCTCCAAATGCCCAGTGAGTAGCAATTTCAGGAATAATGTTTTCAGTGTTCGGATGAATCCCGATAAGACCGAACTGGTTGCTGAGTATTGCACCCCTGAAACTGCCGTTTGAATCAGGCCCGACTACACGAAATGTCATTGGAAAACTCATTACGGCGGAATGGAGGGTGCCGCCTGTTTTTGCCTTGTCGGAAGCAAAAACAGCATCAGTATCGTTTGTCAGCCATTTAATCCCTTCAGGAAGCTGACTCATTACGATTTCTGTTTCAGTTTTAATTTTCTCTGTTTTTTGTATTGTTTCCGGCTGAAGGTTTTCTGCTGATTCTGCTCCGGGTTTCTCTCCGCCGCATCCGCCGGTCATTGCTATAACCAGAAAAAATAAAATCCCCAAGAGTGCTTTTTCCGTCTTTCGCATGCTGTCCCCTCTATTTTTTATCATTCATAAGTCGAATACATTTTAGGATCAAACGCTTCCCTCACCGCCTCACCCACAAAAGTAACCGTGGTCAATGTTACAAGCATGGCCAAAATGACCGAACCTGCAATCCACCAGGCATCCATGTTTGACCATCCTTGATACAGAAGTTCTCCCCAACTCGGCGTCGGCGGTGGAAGTCCGAATCCGAGATAGTCAAGGGAAGTCAGGGCAACAATACCTCCCGACACTGCAAATGGTGCAAAAGTCACAATAATTGCGATGGTATTCGGAATAATGTGCCTGAAAATAATCCTGGTATTTGAGGCGCCCAGCGCCTTTGCAGCGATTGTATATTCTCTTGCCTTTTCCTTATAGGTTACGGTTCTGATTGTCCAGGTCATACCCATCCAACCGAAAAAGGCCATGATGACAACAAGCATGAAAAAATCAGGCACAACAATGGATGAGATGATAATAATCACATATAAAAAAGGAATGTTGGTCCATATTTCTATTACCCGCTGAAAAAAAAGATCAAACCGCCCACCCAGATATCCCATGGCACTTCCAATGCTGATCCCGATTGTGTAATTTACCATTAAAAGGATAAGTGAAAAAAAGATGGCAATCCTGAAACCATATAAAAGTCTTGCAATCATGTCTCGTCCCACTGTGTCGGTACCCAAATAATGCCGTTCATTTATGGATGGAGGAAATGGCGGATACCTGTCTTCCTTTAGGTCGGTTTCAAATGCATCATAAGGAACAGGCGGCATCAGCACCCAGTTTCTGCTATCCGCCTTTTTGAATCTCTCCTTTTTAAATCTCTCCTTGAGCCCCCTGTAGTCTGTTTCATATTCATAATCAAAGCCGAATGTTTTACCGGGAATCATATCTTGGTAAGTTGGGAAATAGTATTCCCCTTCGTAACAGACGACTAAAGCGCGCTTGTTCACCAGCACCTCGGCGAAAAACGAAATAAGGAGCAAAAAAAGAAAGATAATAAACGAATAATACCCTCTTTTAATCGATTTGAATCGTCTGATCTTCTTTATGGTCAGCGGATTAAGCTTTATCATTCAAAATGTACCCTTGGATCAACAATTACCACACAGATATCTGAAAGGATATTTCCGATCATAAAAAGCAGAGATGATATGACCAGTATTCCCATGACAACCGGATAATCACGCTCAACCACCGATTCGTATCCCAACAGCCCCATTCCGTTGATGTTAAATACCTTTTCGATCAGAAATGAACCCATTAATATAATAGAAATATTGTTTCCAAAATGTGTTGCCATTGGTATCAAGCTGTTTCTCAGCGCATGCCTGAATACCGCCTTTTTGAAAGAAAGACCTTTTGCAATGGCGGTTCTCACATAATCCGCAGCCAGATTATCCATGAGCGTATTCTTCATCAAAAAGGTCATCACCGTAAATGAGCCGGCAACATACGCCACAATCGGCAGGATTGTGTGCCATATGATATCAATTATTTTCCTAAAAACCGAAAGATCCTCAAAACCATCGCTGACCAGGCCGCCCAAAGGAAATATATCCCAGTGCGATGCAAAAAGAATCAGCATCAGCACTCCCACGACCCACCCGGGAATCGCATATCCGATAAAGACGATAACGGACGAGAGATTATCAAACACACTTGTATGCTTGATCGCCTTGGCAATACCCAGTGGAATGCAGACCCCGTAAACCATGACAAGCGAAATAATTCCAAAATAAAGAGAGATCGGTATCCGTTCCCTTATCATGTCCCATACCGGATCATAATATCTTGTGGATACGCCCAGGTTTCCCTTTAGTACTTTGCCGAGCCACAAAAAATAACTGACAAGCACCGGCTTGTCAAAACCATAGTATTTTCTCAATTCCTCTATCTGTTCATCGGACAAAGGCTGTGTCTCATTCTTTGAAGACATGCCTGCGGTATCGGTACCGGTAACCCTCATCATCCGTGCCTGTGCAATCATCCGCTCCACCGGTCCGCCGGGAACAAACCGTGTTATGGTAAAGACAAGCACGGTAATACCAAGAAATGTGGGAATGATTAATAATATCCTTCTGAGAAAATAAGCTGTCATTTCGATCTCCTGAAAAACCGGTCCTGTTCCAACCGGTTATACAGCCTTCTATCGAATATTACACTCAAGCTCAAGGTTTTCATTAAAAATCTTTCTTAAGATCTGTTGCTTTGGGTTATTTACAGTCTTTAATACACTTTATTTGTTACAATGCTATTGACAATAAATATATGCAAAAGATATTTTAAGCAATGAAGTGATTTTTCAAAAACAGGATAAAAACAGTCAGGGTTCTGCCTGACAACGAGAAAGATGGAATACATTATCCATGGCTTTATAAAAGCCTTTCAACTGCTGTTCAGTCAAGATCCTGAAACATGGTCTGCGGTATTCGCGACTCTGAAAGTCTCCACTTATTCCATATCAGCAAGCCTTGCCGTGGGCATACCCGCAGGATTTATGCTTGGATACTATCAATTCCCGGGAAAAAAGCAGGTAAGGATCGTCGTTGATACCCTGCTTTCTCTTCCAACTGTATTTATAGGCCTGATCGTATACGCATTTTTGTCGAGACAGGGACCCATGGGCAATGCAGGCCTCCTTTTTACTTTGCCCGGAATTGCCATCGGTCAGACCATACTTGCCCTTCCGATTGTAACCGCGTTAAGCGCGGCGGCAGTGGAAGGAATGGACAGGCATCTCGGCACTACCCTTATTTCTCTTGGCGCCAACAGGCGTCAGCTTGCTTTAAGCAGCCTGTGGGAAATCCGGCACGGAATTCTTGCTGCAACGCTTACTGCATATGGAAGAATCATGACGGAAGTAGGGATTTCGATGATGGTCGGCGGCAATATCAAATGGCACACCCGGACCATTACGACTGCCATAGCACTTGAGACCGGAAAAGGAATGTTTGCCACCGGGATCGCACTCGGCCTTGTCCTTATCGGCATTGCTTTTGCGGTTAATATTTCCGTGTCGTTTTTGCGTAAAAAGTAAAGGAGTACCATTAATTGACTATACCGGTTTATCAAATAGAAAACCTTAAACATAGTTACCTTCCAGACCGTACTGTGCTGGAGATTGACTCCCTTTCCATTCAACAGGCATCCATTACGGGACTCATGGGTCCAAACGGCAGCGGTAAAACCACCCTGCTGAAACTTATGGCATTTATCCATAAGCCTTCCAGAGGTATTATCCTGTTTAAAGGAAGACCGGCTGAGCCCTTCTCAGAGCATGTAAGATTCCGGGCAACACTTCTGACCCAGGATGCGTATCTTATGAAGCGCTCTGTTTATGCAAATATCGCATATGGACTTAAAATCAGAGGTGACAAAAACAATCTTAAAAATAAAATATCCGGGGCTCTTTCCATGGTAGGCCTTGAATATAATTCTTTTGCTAAGCGTCAATGGGATGAGCTTTCCGGTGGAGAAGCACAACGGGTCGCCATGGCAGCGCGGCTTGTCCTGAAACCTGAAGTATTGCTTCTAGATGAGCCGACTGCAAGAGTAGATGCAGCGAGCATTGCGCTGATAAGAGACGCAGCGCTCAAAGCGCGCGAAGAATGGGGCGCCACCCTGATCATTGCCGGCCATGACCGGGAATGGCTTTATGATGTCTGTGATAATATGCTTCACATGTTCAGAGGCAGGATTCTTGGAAAAAGCAGTGAGAACATCATATTCGGGCCATGGGAAAAGAAAGAAAATAGAATCTGGGAGAAGCATCTTCAGGATAAGCAAAAAATAGTGGTAAATGATTTGCCTGAAAAAAATGCGGCGGCAGTTATCGATTCCAGTGCCTTTTCCATCAATCCTTCTGATCACAGGGCTGATCATAAGGCCAACCACACTCAAAACATGCTGCATGGAACCATTGCAAGACTGATGCTCGAAAAAGGCGGAACCGGGATTATTGCCGTCATCAGGGTCGGCGGCATGGCATTTAACGTGAAATTATCTGTTAAGGATATGAAGGCCTCAGACCTTTATCCTGGCCGGGATGTCCGGCTTTCCTTTGACCCTGCATCTGTTAAATGGATCGGATCGAATTCCTGACATCACTATAAAATGAGGTCATCCAGCGGACTGGAAACACATATTGCCAATTCCATTCCTGAGCTGCTTTCGGGTATTTACGATATTGATGTCATTATATGGATGGCATTCACGGCGCACCTCACTCCGTGGCCCGCGGCTCAGCTCAACCAGATTTTATCAATCATCCCACCCTTGAAATAATCTGCTGTAATTTTAATAGATTGACTTGATAAAAAGAGACTGATATGGCATTTGCCTATGCGGGACGATTGATAAAACTCTATACGTTATGTAACCAAATAAGGAATATGTATGATTCCAAAATATGAAGAAATAATGCTACCGTTCCTTAAATTCATATCAGATGAACAGGAACACAGCCTCAGTGAAACCCATGACGCCTTGGCAAAAGAATTCAAATTAACAGATGAAGAATTAAAAGAGTTATTGCCAAGTGGACAACAACCAATTTTCCGAAATAGGTTGGGTTGGGCAAGAACTTACCTGAAAAAAGCAGGGCTGGTAACGTCCCCCAAAAGAGCCCATTTCAAAATAAGCGACACAGGGCTTGCACTATTGAATGAAAAACCAACTGAAATCACATCTAAATTCCTAACCAGATATGATGATTTTGTGGAGTTCCAATCAATAAAGAAAAACAAAACAGAAAAAGGCATCGGAGTACAAAACCAGCTTGATATTGCTACTGACCAAACCCCTGAAGAATCTCTCGAATACGCTTATCAAAAACTTCATTCTACATTATCAAAAGAACTACTCAGCATTATAAAAACCTGCACTCCGAGTTTCTTCGAGAAACTTGTAATCGATTTACTTATCACAATGGGTTACGGGGGCTCGAGAAAAGAAGCAGGGAAAGCAATGGGGAAATCAGGGGATGGAGGGATCGACGGAATAATTAACGAAGACAAACTTGGTCTTGATGTCATATATCTCCAGGCAAAGAGATGGGAAAACGTTGTTCCCTTAAAGGAAATCCGTGATTTTACAGGAGCACTCGCATCAAAGAAAGCAAAGAAAGGGATATTCATTACGACGTCATCTTTTCCTAAGAGTGTATATGAGTTTGTCGGCCAAGTAGAATACAAAATCATACTGATTGACGGAGAACGTTTGGCCAATTTAATGA
>CAZTYY010000111.1:0-10220 GCA_964617785.1 uncultured Desulfobacterales bacterium
GATTATCAGACAGATTTACGAAGGTGCAAGAAAACGTGTAGGCTATTATCCGATCATAGTCAAGGTGAATGCCTACGATTTTCAGTCCAATGGAATGAGGGTGGAGGAGATGGCCCAAATTGCCCGCATGCTTGAAAATGTCGGTTGTGATGCTATCGAGGTGTCGTGCGGAATCGCAAGCGACGGTTTTTCCACTTTAAGGGTGCCCGAAATCCCAACCGACGCTATCCTGGAATTTCATTATAAATACAAAAACAGCCCGTATATCGTAAAGAAGCTTCTGCCCGTCTTTGCGCCGCTCCTCGTCGACAGGCCGGAGCCGATCTATAACTATAATGTCTGCGCTGCGGAAACCATTAAGCAGCATGTGGGAATTCCTGTTATTGTGGTGGGCGGAATTCGCAACTTGCATGATATCGAGCAGATCATTGGAAGGAATATGGCGGATTACGTGTCCATGGGGCGGCCCTTTATCATAGAGCCGGATATTGTGAGCAAGTTCAAAGAAGAGAGCCAGAAGTCATCAGAGTGTATTTCCTGCGCTTTCTGCCTGCTTGCCCTTGCGGAGATGCCGGCGCAGTGCCTTTACGGCGAGGTGTCCTGAGCCCGGTTTGGTTCAGGTACTAATCAGAGACAGTCTTTAACGTTACAGTATTCCATGCCGAATGCTTCAGCTACCTGTGGACAGGTCAACCGGCCTTTATATACGTTAACTCCCCCGGCAAGGCTTCTGTCGTCGTCAACGGCCTGTTTCAGTCCCTTGTCGGCAAGATTAATGACATACGGCAGAGTTGCATTGGTAAGTGCAAATGTTGACGTCCGCGGTACGGCACCCGGCATGTTTGTTACGCAGTAGTGGACAATATTGTCGATTACGTAAGTGGGATTGTTGTGGTCAGTTGGCCGGCTGGTTTCAGCGCAGCCGCCCTGGTCGATGGCGACATCAACAAATGCAGACCCGGGTTCCATTTTTGAAAGATATTCTTTTTTAACCAACTTGGGCGCACGGGCACCAGGAATAAGGACCGTTCCGATCACCAGATCCGCTTGGAGAACGCTTGCTTCAATGTTGGCCTGATTGGACATCAGGGTGGTTACTTGTGATCGAAAGATGTGGTCAAGATATCTCAGGCGTTTCAGGTCGATGTCGAGTATCGTTACATTGGCCCCCATGCCCACGGCAAGTTGCGCGGCATTTACGCCGGCTATTCCGCCGCCGAGTATGACCACACCGGCAGGCTTAACACCCGGGACGCCTGAAAGCAGAAGGCCTTTTCCACCATTTATTTTTTCAAGACAGAAGCAGCCCATCTGTACGGCAAGACGCCCAGCGACTTCGCTCATGGGTGCAAGAAGAGGCAGGCTGCCGTCATCATGCTGAATGGTTTCATAGGCGATACCGATTACCTTGCGGTCAAGCATTGTTTGCGTAAGTGTTTCGTCTGCTGCGAGATGAAGAAATGTAAAAACAATCTGTCCATCTTTCATTAGAATGAATTCCGGACCAATCGGTTCCTTGACCTTGACGATCATATCGGCTTCTGCCCAGACATTATCGGCTGTATTTAAGATAGATGCGCCAGTCCTGGTAAAGTCTGTGTCGGAAAAGCCTGAACCTGAACCCGCTTTTTTTTCCACAAAGACCTGATGACCCTTTTCGGTAAGAACGGCAGCGCCTGCGGGTGTTAGTGAAATTCTGTTTTCCCTGGTTTTGATCTCTTTTGGGATTCCAATTTTCATGGTACCTTCCTCTGGGAGTGAGTGCGCACTCTAAAAATAAAATTAATACTTTTTTTTGTCAACAGGAATATATAAGTTTGAATATTATTTGCATGTATGCAAATAATAGATTATGCCGTTATGGCAAAGAATATTTTCGTGTTGTTTGAGTTTGAAGGTGAAAAAGTTTTGGAGGGTTAAGTATTATGGACATCATTATTTTGATAGGAATTATTGTCGGTGCATTGAGTGTCATAATGCTGTCATTGAACGTTATCAACATTCTTCAGGCCGGCAGTAAAAAACCGGACGGAAGATCGATGGAAGAGATCCTCGGTGTTGATCCTGTGAAGGCAACTTTTGAAGATGTTGAAAAGCTTTCCCGGAAAGATAAGATGCAGCTTTTTTATGCAGCCCAAACACCTGATTTTTCAGAGCTTGACGGTGAATACAGGGCAGGGCTGCTGAGCGGTGGCGTGCTGGGAAAGTCATCCGCAATGTTTACACATCATGTTTTTCCAACCGGCATGATAACGTTGGGAACAAAATGGGTTGGAAAAGCATTTACAAAAGAGACCGAGCTCACAGGAAGAGGGTATAATATTTTTACCAAAAAAGGTAAAAAAGGTTCTACTGCTACGCTTCGCATCAGAGAAATAAAAACCGGAATCGGACCGACAAAGCTTGGGAAAGACGGCAAATCTTCTTTTAAGATTGATTACAGGATGTTTAATTCCGGATCGGTTAAATCAATGCGTGACGAGTTGAGGCGAATAAACGAAAATCTTTATATCGGGGCCGGATATATGGGTCTTGGAGGGGGATCGATAAATCCTGCGCCTTTTGTTCTGATCGGTCCGCCAACTCCTTTTAAGGGGGCTGACAAATAGGAAGGTAAACAACAGGTGATACCGTGACCGCAAAGACCGGAAAACCACGCGTCATTATCAGAAGATGCGAAGAATATGATCGCGAAAAGATTATCAAAATCGTTCAATCCGGTATGGATGAACTCGGTTTCAGGCCGTCCGGCAATATTTATGTAAAACCGAATGTGGTATTTTCCACAAAAGACGGCAAATACGGCTCAACCGCGTATACCCATACATCGATAGTGGGCGGTTCCATAGAGGCCCTGTCCAATCCAGTAACTGTAAACCGCATCGATCTGGGCGAGAAAACCGCCATCGGTTATCCAACACGGCTCAACTATAAATATGCAGGGTATTACGAAGAGATCAAAAAAGTCCGTAAGAGAACCGGCGTACGGACCGGAATTTTCTGCATAGACGAAGAAAGGCGCGACCGTGTCTTCGTAGGCGGTAATGTTCATGACAATCTCAGAATTGCCCGCAAGATGGCACGGTCCGATTTCAAGGTATATTTGCCGAAATTAAAATGTCACTGTGTAAGCACCATGACCGGAGCCGTAAAATTGAATATCGGTATATGCTCTGATGATGAACGGGCAATACGGCACGATTTTCTGCTCAACGATAAGATTGTAGACCTTCTGTCAGTGGGATATCCTGATTTTATTGTAATGGATGCAATAGATGTTGGTGTGGGCAATGAAGCGGTTCCTACACCCCGAAAACTGGGTCTTGTCATTATGGGAACCAATCCGGTTGCAGTGGACCTTGTAGGGGCGAGGCTTCTTGGGTATAACCTTCAGGATGTCCCGTACCTGAAACATGCTGTGGAAAGGGGATACAAACCTGCCTCCCTGGAGGAGGTTGAGATTTCCGGTGACCTTCAAAGCATTGAAGATCTTGATGCGGCTGCAAAAAGGCTGATGCCGTATGATGATGAATATCACAGCTGGCAGGATATCGGTCGCGAGCTTAAGCGGCTTGATTCTCCCATACGATTTTTCTGGGGTTACACAAAGAAAGCAGACAAAAGCAAATGTGAGACAGGATGTGTAATGGGTGCAAAGATGTTTTTCGGATTCCAGGAGCGCTATTCCGGAGCCGAAGCATTCAAGAAAGCAAAGCCTGTTGTAATGGTTATCGGGAAAGTTGATGAAAAGATAGATGCCAAAGGATATGAAGCCTTTTTAATAGGCAGCTGTGCCAGTGCTGACATAGTCAATGCTAAAAAAATAACCAAAATCGACAATTGCTTTACTACAGCTGTTGATATGGCCCAGACTATACGGGGCCGTCTGGGATTGCCGGCACCGATTATGGATCCCGCCGAAGTCTTGCCATTGGTTTTTAACATGTTGATATCTTCTGTTGTCAAAACAATTAAACTGAGATATTTTCAGGATGTCCTGCATTTTCTGACAAAAGGGTTGCAGAAAAGGATTTGATTTAAATATAATCAAAATATAAGCATAAGATAGAAAAAAATATCATTTGTTGCTTATTATCCTTTGCTAGTTTGACAATACCTGAGGTTAAGTTTAAATGGCACATCATGTGATCAGGTCGGGCTACAAGCAATTTGCAAAACGGCTTAACCTCTTTCCCCAGGCAGCCCCTCCATCTAAACTGCTTTTCAAGATACTTAAAATCCTTTTCAGTGAACAAGAGGCTCAACTGGTCGCCATGCTTCCACTTAAACCCTTTAGTGTTCAAAGGGCGAGCAATGCATGGAAAAAGGGTCTGAAAGAAACCAAGAAGATTCTTGATGAACTTGTCGGAAAAGCCCTTATGGTGGATATGGACTTGAATGGCAGAACATTTTATGTACTGCCGCCCCCCATGGCTGGTTTTTTCGAATTTTCCCTGATGCGGATTAGAAAAGATATTAATCAAAAAGTTTTGAGCGAGCTTCTATTTCAATATCTTAATGAAGAGGAAGATTTTATAAAGGAGCTTTTTACCACAGGCAAAACCCAATTAGGCCGTGTTTTTGTTCAGGAGAGAGTCCTGCCTGAAAAAACTCGGTTACAGGTTCTTGACTATGAGCGTGCCACCCATGTGATACAGGCAGCCTCTCACATTGGAATAGGAGTTTGTTACTGCCGACACAAGATGAAGCATGTGGGAAGGGCTTGCGATGCTCCCATGAATGATATTTGTATGACCTTTAATACCACCGCAGCCTCGTTGATCAAAAGTGGTTTTGCACGAGGTGCGGACAGTGTTGAATGTAAGGAAATACTTGAGAAGGCATGGGAATCCAATCTGGTCCAATTCGGGGAAAATGTAAAAGAGCGTGTGAATTTTATCTGCAACTGTTGTGGCTGCTGCTGCGAAGCATTGATTGCCGTAAGAAAATATGGTCTGAAACATCCGGTTCACACAACAAATTTTTTGCCTTTTATTGAAGAGGATTCATGTACGGGGTGCGGAAAATGCGTCGATGCATGCCCCGTGGAAGCCATGACCCTTGTCTCTGCTAATAATCCCCATGAGCTTAAAAGAAAAAAAGGGTTAGTTGACCAGAAGATATGTCTGGGATGCGGTGTATGTGTGCGGGTATGTCCTGCGGACAGTATATTCCTTAAGTCAAGAGAGGAGAGGGTGATCACTCCCCTGGATACCTATCATCGAACCGTTTTGATGGCCATTGAGCGAGGCAAGCTGCAAAATCTGCTTTTTGATGACCAGGCGATGTGGAGTCACCGGGTTTTTGCTGCAATTTTAGGTGTTATTTTCAGGCTTCCGCCGATAAAACAGGCCATGGCTTCTAAGCAGATGCAGTCGCTATGGCTGGATGCAATGATCCACCGTCTGACCGATTATAAATGAAAATGTTTCGCGTTGTATTGTCATTTTGTTAATCAGGGTGTAAAAGAAGAAAGGCGAGGCGGTATTCTGCAATACATTGAACAGGAGGAAAGCATTATGTTTTGGGAATTAAAAAAAAGAGCATATCGGGTACAACACAAGGTGATGAAAACTGCCTCGACAATTATACCTTTTCCGCAACCTGTTTTGTTGACCGGCCCCGGTAGTGTCAAGAAGCTTGCGGAAAATATAAGGATCAGGGGACTTAAAAATGTTTTGGTGGTTACAGATAAAGTATTAATGGAATTAGGACTACCGGACGGACTTTTGGAATCACTGGAACAAAATGATGTTAACTATACGGTCTTTGATGATGTGCAGCCCAATCCCACTATTCAAAACGTAGAAAAGGGCAGAAAAGCATATAAAAAAAATAAGTGTGATGGAATTGTCGGGTTTGGTGGCGGATCTCCAATAGATTGTGCTAAAATTATTGGTGCCAGAATTTCGAATCCATATTTTTCCGTGCGCAGAATGAAGGGTCTGTTCAGGGTCTTTTTGCCGATCCCGCCATTTTTTTGTGTTCCCACAACCGCAGGAACCGGCTCTGAAACAACGGTTGCCGCAGTTATATCAGATCCTAAAACCCATGAAAAATTTGCCATTAGCGATTTAAAACTCATACCTAAAATTGCTGTCCTGGACCCCGAACTGATGGTGGGCCTTCCACCCCACATTACTTCCACCACAGGAATGGATGCCTTAACCCATGCAGTTGAAGCGTATATCGGCTTAAACGGTAATAAGTTTACCGATGAAAATGCGGAAAATGCTACCAGGTTGATCTTTGAAAATCTTGAAAAAGTTTATAAAAAAGGTTCTGATCTGAAGGCACGCAATAATATGGCGCTTGCTTCGTTTTATGCAGGAGCGGCATTTACCAGGGCCTATGTTGGATACGTACATGCTATTGCGCATAATATGGGCGGACTTTACGGCGTGCCTCATGGTCTTGCCAATGCCATTATTTTACCTCATGTTTTGGAATTTTGTCGTAAAGACGCAGAGAGAAAATTGGCTAAATTGGCTATTGCCGGTGGAATTGGCAGCAAAAGTGAATCAAAGAAAGACTTGTCGTATAAGTTTATTAATAAAGTAAAAACCATGAACAAGAATATGAAGATTCCAACCTTTATTAAAGAGCTTAAGAAAAAAGATATTCCTTTATTAGCTAAACGTGCATTAGATGAGGCACATCCTGATTATCCCGTACCCACCATTATGACACGCCAGGAATGTGAAGACTTAATAAAAAAACTTTTGCCTTGATTGTATCTGCTTGTGTTATTTTAAGTTATTTATTGGCTCTATAATATTATTATTAGAAAATTATTGATAGAAAAAGTGCTTAAATAATAAATGACAACGATTATTATTTATAACACAAGGAGAATGTTAATGAGAGAAAAAAGGTATTTCATAAGAATCGGTTTGTTGGTAACTGTATTAACACTGTCAATGGTTTCCTTTGCTTTTTCCGGAGAGGTTTTAATGATGGCGACAACTACCAGTACTGATAACACCGGACTGCTGGATTATCTGTCGCCCCATTTCACAAAATCAACCGGAATCGAGTTAAAGTGGACGGCTGTAGGAACAGGCAAGGCTTTGAAGCTGGGAGAGAATTGTGATGTGGATGTTCTGCTGGTGCATGCCCCGGGAGCGGAAAAGAAATATGTCGCAAACGGCTTTGGAACTGATCGTCGGGAGGTCATGTACAATGATTTTATCATTATCGGTCCGGAAAGTGATCCGGCCGTTATTAAAGGCCAAAATATCACTGATGCGCTGAAAAAGGTTCGAGCCGAAAAAGGCATATTTGTCAGCCGCGGTGACAATTCCGGCACTAATAAAAAAGAGATCGGTTTATGGGAGGCTACCAAACTGGCGCTGCCGGATAAGGAAGCCTGGTATATTCAAACCGGACAAGGAATGCTGGCAACGATAAATGTTGCAGCGGAACGCGGCGGGTATACACTCACTGACAGAGGAACCTATATCAAATACGAAGATAACTATGGCGGCAAACCTCCTTTAAAGATTCTGGTTGAAGGAGATGCAATGCTGCGTAACCAGTACAGCGTGATGACGGTCAGCCCTGATCGTTGTCCCAAGTGTCGTAGGGATCTTGCCGGAAAATTTGCGGACTGGATCACCAGTCCGAAAGCACAGAAGCTGATTAAGGAATTCAAACTGCTGGGTAAGCAGCTGTTTAATCCTCAAAATACTCTATGTGTTCCGAATGCCGAATAGGCAGTAGGGGCACTTTGCGTTCGCCCTTTGTTTAAGGGCAGGCATCTGCAGGGGGGACATTTATGGTTTTTGCCTAACGTTTGATTTTCCCGGGCAGAATAAATTCATACCTCTTTCTAAAAACAAAAGTTTTAAGCCACCTGTCAACTTTTCTGAAAGCAAGAAACAGGCTCCAGATCAGTTTATCTTCCTTATAATATTTTTCGACTTCGCCGGCAACAACAACATCTTCTTTGTTTGGAAGATATGTGTTGATGATGCTTATGGCATCAGGGATCAATTCCGACTTCTGCTCTTTAAAGAGATTTGCCGCAAGATCGGTGTAGACTAGCTTTGGCACATAATAGCGGTTCATCACATCATCAAGAAAGAAAAGGCGTATAACCCAGCGAAGAAAACCGGGTGCGCTCTGGAGCATCAGTTCAGGATTCTGCTGCTCTTTCTCGTTAAGCCTGAATAACGGTGTGCTTGTGTCAATATAGTAAAACATTGAGTCGTTTTCCGTCTCGACAAAGGCCCAGTTTGACAGTTGGCCGTCGATGGCGAGTTCTACTGAAGGTCCGGAGACTTTATTGAATTCCCATACTTTATTTGTTTCGGAAATAACATGCCCGATCATATCACGGCATTTTTCGGTATCAAGTGTATGGATAAGTTTGTGGCAAAGACGGTCTTCAGGAAGTTTTTGTTGTGCAATAAAAAGTACAACAGGCCTGTCCGGTACTTCTATGATGCATGTTTCCGATTCAGGGAGTGTCAGTCCGGCTGCAGTTAGATATCGGCAGTAATCATGATACATATTGTTGTACTTCTCTGCAGCAGGCCTGCTTTCAAATATGGGCATCCGTTTATATACGATGTCAGGCTGGCTTTTCAGACGGAAGATAACGGAAATTTCACCAAAGTCAATGATTTCGGCAGATGCTTTAGATGCTTCAAGGTTTTTAGTGTCAAGACCTTTTTCAAAGCGGTATAGCATATCTTTGTCAAGTTTCATCTTAGCTCCTTTAAAGACCTATGAATTTTTTTGCATCATCAAGACCTTTGTCTACCCTCTGGAGAATCTCTTCTGCAAGTTCGGCATCAATGACAAGGGGGGGAAGAAGTTGGCTCACTTTTGTGTTATTATTTGCGTAAACGCTTAACACACCATTGTCAAAGAGTGTCTTCGATAGTATCGGGCCGCAGTGCTCATTGACCATTTCAATCCCCATCATCAGGCCGAGCTGTCTCAAGTCAACAAGAATTTCAGGATGTTTTTCCTTGAGTTTGTCAAAGCCCTGTTTAAATATTTTTGAAAGGTTTTTAACGTTTTCAAGAAAAGCAGGGCTTGATGTAATTTCAAGAACAGCGATCGCTGCAGGGCAGCCTATTTCAGCGCCGCCAAAAGTGGAAACGTGGATAAAAGGATTTTTGTTGAAGAAGGATTCAAGTTCGGGCTTGAAGCATGTCGCGCTCATCGGGTAAATGCCTCCTGAAAGCCCTTTGCCTGTGACAAATATATCCGGCACAACGTCAAAGTTTTCAAAACCCCACATGGTGCCGGTCCTGCCAAGTCCTGTCTGAATTTCATCCAGTATTAGAAGTGCTCCGTGTTTGTGGCAGGTCTCCAGCGCAAATTGGTAATAGTCGCTTTCAGGTATCGGCATACCGTATGTTGCCGGAATAGTTTCAAAGATAACCGCAGCAGTATTATCGTCAATTGCTTGTTCCAGAGATGGTTTGCTGTCAAACGGCACCTGTTCAAAACCGGATGGATTGGGGCCGAACGGATCTCTATATTGTGCATCGCCGGTTGCCAGTGCAAGACCTGTATGGCCGTGATATCCGCCACTTGCCGAAATAATTTTTGTTTTTTTTGTAAAGCCTCTTGCAAGCTTGATGGCCAGATCAATAGCCTCACCCCCTCCTACGCCGAAAACAGTGCATGAAATGGTTTTAGGTGAGACCGCTGACATTTTTTCGCCAAGCAGGGCTCTTGTTTCGCTGACCAGGTGATGGTTTCCGATGTCGAGTTCGTCGAGACTGCTTTTCAGCACATCGATTATTTCTGCATTCCGGTGTCCGAGGTTAAATACACCGCCATTGCAATGGCAGTTGATGAGACGTTTTGAAGAGACGGCATCCCAAACATACGACCCTTCTCTTTTACCAAAGACAAAATCAATGCCCACACTTTTAAAAAAATCAGCTTTGCCTGATGACACGTGCTTTCCGAATCTGCTTATGATATTTTCCTTTGTGTCTTGTCCGATGTATTTCATATGCTTTCCTTGTCTTCGGGTATCGTAAAAAAGATATTTTCCCAGCAATATCATGAAAATATCATATTGACAATCAATGCCTTTATTCATTAGCGTATTATGAAACGTTAAAAGCTAATGGATAGGCGACAACCCGCACCTCGGGTAGCGCCAAGAGCAAATAGTGTTTGAATCGCAGATTATTGCATATTGGCCTTTGACCTTTGATTCAATTTGGTTTAAGCTTGCAGAATAACGACCC
>CAZTYY010000112.1:0-10172 GCA_964617785.1 uncultured Desulfobacterales bacterium
AGGATACCCGTAGTTTCATATTCTCATTGTGTGTGGGAAATCCTCCAAAAAGTAAAGATTAGACCATATAATCTTTTTCTCTGAACCAACTGGAACAAGGGACGGAAGCCGCTGCATCCACTGTAGTGATTATGAATGTCCGTGCAATGCCGGATCTTGTGCCGGTATTTCATGCTGACCACCTGTTTCTCTTCCTGATTCAGGAAATCAGCACTCGAAGCATTTTTTTTATAGGAAGAGTGACGGATCCCACAAAGAACAGAGAATGAAGAAATGAAAAATATCTTATGAGCGAAGGGTGGCGGTTAGTCTGAGGGGATGGCTGAACAGCTTAAGAGCAGCGACAATATCCTTGCAGACCACATCTGCTGAAGCCAGAGTCAAGGATGCCGCGCCTTCTTCGAGAATGACGGCAATGCCGAGGGCGGATTTTTCCAGCATCAAACGGTCGTTCCTGCCGTTTCCGATACAGGCGGTTTCAGATGCTCCGAGTTGAGTGATAAAATCGAGCTTACCTTTATCATCCTGCGCTCCTTCGGGGAGGATAGTCAGTTCGCAGGGTATGCCGTCAAGGCCGGCTTTTGCTTTTCCAAAAGTGTCGGCAGTGAGCACATGGATATCAAGTGATTTGGAAAGTGTAATCAGCTCTTCTTTGACGCCGTCCAGCAGTTTGCCGTCACAAGCAAGGGTTCCGTTATAATCAAGAACCAGATGCCTGATCCGGAGGTTTCCAAAATCGGGTATGGATATTTCTATCATCGATTATCAGCCCCCGCCGCGATAGAATACTACCGTTACAGGGGAATGGCGGAAGAGCTTTTCAGCAACCGAACCAATCAACACCGTTTCTAGGCTGGTGCGCCCCTTGGGGCCCATGACGATCATATCGACATCCTCTTCCTTGCAGATATCAATTAGTTTGGAAACAGGATGTCCGGTTTTAATGATGATCTTGATCTTTTCCATGGGAAAGCCCGCTTCTTCGATAAACTGCAGACAAGTATTTTTCCGTTCTTCACGGACATTTGATATATAGTGATCTCCGTCAACCTCGTATCCCATGGATGTGATGCATCCCACTGTGTTAATATCTCGTTCATTTATGACGTTTGCTACGATAAGGTCTGCATTTAACTGTCCGGCAAGTGATGCCGCATAATCGAAAATGCCTTTTGAATGTTTGCCGAAAGCAAGAGCCGCCATGACTTTTTGTATCTTATGCATGTTATCTTTCCCCTTTATTTCCATTATGCAGGAACCGTTGCTGGAGCCGGCTGCCGGGTTCTCTGCATCAGATAGAGAATTCCGAAAAGAGCAAGCCCCATAGGATATGTCCAGTATCTCTGATCATGTGCCATGCCCAACCATGCGGCAATCTGGTCAGGCCGCATCAGTATGAATGTTACACATAAAAACAGCGGTAATTCATAGATCCTGTTTTTTGTCACAAACCATCCCTGGGTGGCAGAGGCAAAGGCAAAGTTGCCTATGCAGGCCATGGCAAAGATAAGGAGTCCCTGGGTCCAGCTGTTGATGTTGTGCAAAATAAGGTCACTGTTGAATATGAACATAAACGGCAGAATTGCTGTTCGGATATCATACATAAATCCCTGGATGCCGGTGGCTATGGGCGGCGACTTGGCGATGGCTGCAGCTGCATAAGCGGCAAGACCGACAGGGGGTGTGTCATCCGCCAGTATGCCGAAGTAAAAACAGAAAAGATGGGCCGACATTAAGGGGACAATGAAGTCCTGGGAACCGGCAATGGTGACGATGGCAGGAGCGGTCAGCGATGCCATTACAATATAGGTGGCTGTTGTGGGAAGCCCCATGCCGATGACAAGGCTGGCCAGAGCGGTAATAATCAGCATCAGGAAGATGTTGCCCATGGAGATCGTATCGATGATCTGGGTAATAAGACCTCCGAGACCCAGGGCGACCACGCCGACGATGATGCCCGCGGCAGCTGTTGCAAGGGCAACGGAAACCATATTGCGTCCACCGGAAGCAAGGGATGAAAAAATATCGGCAATGCCGTGTTTAAATGCCTGTCCTATGGGTTCCTTCTTTACGTATGCTTTTATCGGGTGCTGGAAAAGCATGATCACCGCCATCGCACAGATCGATTTAAAAGCGGCAAGCTCGGGCGAATGCCGGACCACGATGAGTTCATACAAAAGAAAGAATAGGGGAAGGATAAAATGAAGACCGCCCACCAATGTCTTAAAAAACGGCGGCAGATCCTTTTTGGGAAGGCCGCTGAGGCCAAGCTTGGAGGCTTCAACATGCGAGATATAGAACAATGCCGCATAAGATGCAAAAGCCGGTATAGCCGCGGCTTTAATTACATCAACATACGGTACATTAACGTATTCGGCGATAATAAATGCGGCCGCACCCATAATCGGCGGTGCCAGCTGTCCGTCGGTACTTGCGGCAACTTCAATCGCCGCCGCTTTTGTGGCAGGATAGCCGACTTTTTTCATCATTGGGATTGTAAATGTTCCTGTGGTCACAATATTTGCGATACTTGAGCCGGATACAACCCCGGTGAGTCCGCTGCCCAATATGGCGGCTTTCGCCGGTCCTCCCTTGAACCGTCCAAGGAGGCTTAAGGCAAGCTGGATAAAATAGTGACCGGCGCCGGCCTTGTCGAGCATGGCGCCAAACAGGACAAAGAGATAAACGATGGTTGCCGAAACATCAAGAGGGATGCCGTATATGCCTTCGGTTGACATGGTCATCTGCCCCATGAAGCGGTTCACTGAAATACCCTTAAAAGCGATGAGGTCCGGCATATAAGGGCCGAAAAAGGAATATCCGCAGAACACGATGGCAATGAATGGAAGCGCAGGGCCGATGACGCGTCTGGCGGCTTCAAGGAGCAGAACAACAAGTACAATACCGAAAATAATGTCCCTTGTGATGGGAGATCCATAGCGAGTGGTCATTCCTGCATAGTCTATGGCGATATAGAGTGCGGAAAAGCATGCGATGCCGGCAACGATATAATCAATGAACGGAATCCGGGTTTTCGCAGCAAGGAACTTCAGCCCGAAGCGTGCTTTTTTTAGCATAGGATAATTTAGATAAACGATTAAAAGCGCGAAACCCAGATGAATAGATCGGATAAAAGTAGAATCAAGGGTCCACCAGCTTGCAATGGAAAGCTGAAAGAAACTCCAGCATACTGCAATTGTGGCAACGAGGTATTTGCCGGCACCTTTGGGTTTTCTTCCTATGCCTTCTTCTTCTTCGGCAAGTCTTTTCGCAAGCTCCATTCCATCATCATTGACGTCATTTTTAAACTTATCCATAATTATTCACCTGATCAAAAAAAAGACAATGCATCGTTAGTCAAGTGTCCGAACTGGAAGAGCGCGATATGCCCGGTAATGAACCATTCTGTCCGTATAATGATATCCGCGGTTGAAATTATAGACTCTGGCCGTGATGGATTTATTTTCAGAAGCCCATGCCCAGCCGCAGCTCAGCTTCAACTCAGATACGATTTTTACATTCTGGCCGCAGTCGGTTTCATATCCTTTATAATTCGGATCTTTGTTATAGAGGCTTTCCAGCTCTTTCAGCGAGGGCAGGCGCCAGTTGTCATATTTTTTTTTCAGAGTATCGGGAAATGTGTACGTGACCCACTGCTTTGCCTGTTTCCAGTTGATGTCTCCCTGGTTGTCGGTCTTGGACCACATGACACCCAGCATATGATCTGTTACAGTGCCGTCACCATTGTCGGTAAACCTGTCTCCGGCAAAAATAGCAGGCGCCTGGCAGAAAAAAATACAAACAGCAAAGAATCCAAGAAAGATCAATATCCGTTTTGACATTTTCTCCTCCCATGATTTGCCCTCCTGTAAATATACTGCCTTGGGAAGGCGATAGTCGGGTTATATGGTCCGGCGACGGTTAGTCCTTAGGGACGGACTAATAACCAGCAGGCCGTCGCCGGAGAAGAGAATATTGCTGAAGCGGTTTATTTTAGACCGGCTTCTTTGTAGTATTTCAGCGCACCCGGATGAATCGGAGCTGACAGGCCTTCCAGCATGCCTTCTTTGGTAAGCACTGCGTATGCCGGATGGAGTTTTTTAAATGAATCGAAGTTATCAAACACTTCTTTTGTAATCGCATAGACGACATCATCCGAAACCTTGGCGGATGTGACAAATGTTGCCTTCACGCCAAAGGTATCGACGTCTTTGTCATTGACCGCAGCAGGATACATACTGACCGGAATCATAGATTTCGCATAGTAGGGATATTCGGCGAGGAGAGAATCAATTCCTGTAATTTCAACAAAACGGGTTTTTGTGGCACCCGCGGTTGCTTCCTTAAACGCGCCGCTTGGATGACCAACAGTGTAGAAGAATGCATCCAGTCGTCCATCCTGCAGGAGGCCCGGCGCCTCAGCGGCCTTAACACTTTCCGCTTTAAGATCTTTTTCATAATCAATACCCACGGCGCTTAACGCATCAATGGCATTCTGACGCTGCCCGGAACCGGGGTTTCCAATATTGACCCTTTTGCCCTTAAGGTCGTTGATGGTTTTAATACCAGAATCAACAGAAGCAAGGAGTGTCACGGATTCGGGATGAATGCTGAATACAGCTCTAAGATCTTTCTGGGGACCTTTGTCTTTCCATTCGGCAAGACCGTTAATTGCCTGGAACTGTCTGTCGGATTGAACCACTCCAAACTGCAGATCGCCGGCTAAAACAGCGTTGACGTTGAATACGGAACCGCCTGTTGATTCAACCGTACAGCGAATGCCGTACTCATCCTTTTTTTGGTTGACTATCTTTGCTATAGCGCCACCTGTCGGATAGTATACACCGGTAATGCCGCCGGTTCCGATGGTAATAAAAGTGGTTTTAGATGTTGTGCCGGATTCAGACTTTTCCATTTTGTCTTCCTGTTGTCCACAGGCGATAAAAAGAGATGCTGCAAAGATAAGAACAATAAGCAATGCGAGTGTTTTTTTCATCTGGGCCTCCTTTTGAGCTTTGAATATAAGTGTGTTAATAAGGAACATTGGTTTTAATTATGATTGATAATTCCGGTGACTAACATATAAATATATTGAATACAACCATTTTATTGTTTTTTTTGAAAGTTGGCATTTTTAGAACCAATTGAATTGATAAGATAACGTTATATGGACAGTTTAACACAGAAATCGCTTGTCAGTATTATCATACCGGTATTCAACCGTTCGGTACTGGTAATGGAGGCAATTGATTCGGTTTTGGATCAGACATTCGATGATTTTGAGCTGATAGTGGTGGATGACGGCTCCACAGATGATATCCGGAATATATTGCGGCAGTACGGCGACAGACTGGTTTATATAAAACAGGAAAATAAAGGTGTGAGCGCTGCAAGAAACAGGGGCATTGCCGCGGCCCAAGGGGAACTGGTGGCATTTTTGGATTCAGATGATCTGTGGCTGGCGGACAAGCTTTCAGTACAGGTCGCTTTTTTCAAAAAAAACCCGCATGCCATGATATGTCAGACAGAAGAAATGTGGGTCAGGAACGGAAAGCGCGTAAACCCCAAGAAGAGACATAGAAAGCCGTCCGGCATGATATTTGAGCCGTCCCTGTCCCTTTGTCTGGTCAGCCCATCTGCAGTAATGATTAAAAGGGAGTTGTTTCAAGAGGTTGGAACATTTGATGAAACACTTCCGGCTTGCGAGGACTACGACCTCTGGTTGAGGATAAGCTGCAAATATCAAGTCTATCTCATCGATCAACCATTTATCGTCAAAAGGGGAGGGCATGATGATCAGCTTTCAAAATCGCCTGCACTGGATAAATACCGGATCAAATCACTTAAAAAACTAATTGAAAGCAACGTTCTCACGAAACAGCAACTTGAGGCGGCGAAAGGCAAACTTGTGGAAAAATGCAAAATTTTTTCAGATGGCTGTATGAAAAGAAATCGCACTGATGAAGCAATTTACTACCGAAACCTCGCTGAAATTCATCAAAATGAACCTATGCCATTCTGCTGATTTTTTTTAATTTGTCGTTCAGTTTTTTTTGAGAAACAGGAAAGGCGGTTTTAATCTCCTGGGCAAAGACGGATATTTTATATTCTTCCAGCATCCAGAAATATTCTTCGGTTTCTTTTTTTTTCTCTTCAGATGTTTCCGGCTTGAGTTCATCAAGAAGACGCTGCAGGCTTTTTTCATAGTTTCCAATTTTTTCAGCCTTTGACAGCTCTTTTTCAGGGTTTGCAACCGCGCGTCCGGCCCTGATGCCGGTCCCTTTTATGTATCTCACAAGGTCGGAAAAATGCCGCAATTCGTATAAAGGGATAAAGTTGTCAGGCACCAGGGAGCGCAGCTCGTTTTGCAGCCTGTTCAAAAAGGGATTCACTTCATTGCCGGTTCGGGTTTCGTTTTCAAGTCGTTGGATTGCCTGCATTGTTTCAAACATTGTCGTAATTACAGGCGCCGTATTTTCCATCAGTTTCAGGCTGTTTGGAATAATTTCAGATTCCGATGATTGCGCATGTAAATAAAAAACTTTTGATGATCTGATATTTTTAGAAAACAGGTCATGAACAACACGATCATGGAGATGCTTTTCAATATTCTTATACCCGCCTAAGCATACCGATGCCTTTTTTAGATCCGTTGGAAGGGACAAGTGTCTTTTTAAAGACTTTAAATTTTTTGCGAAATGAACGCAAAACAGAGCTCTTACCCCGTTTTTATGACATTTTAATGCATCTTTTTGGCTGCTGAACAGGTGGATACTGACGGAACCGCCATTATCTTTGAGTCCTGGAAACAATGTAATGGCATCGCCGTCATGTTCGGTCATCCGGATAAATTCGGGAAGATCCGGAAAATCCCATTTTTTAATACCGGATTTCTCCCATTCCGCCTTGGCCTTTTGATAGATATCATAATCCATGTTGCATGAAATATTTTTGTTTAAAACCTGTTTGTCCCTGCTGCTGAGTATTGTCCTGCCTTCGGGATCAATGATAGCTATCCGCATATTTAAATGATCCGGCAGGCCTTCAGGCCAGGCGGTACGTGGAATATTGATATTAAACCTTTCATAGATGAAGTTGCCCAGGGCTTGGTAAAAATTTTCATTTCGATTGCGGGGCATGTCGTTGACGATAATGTCCACGGTGTTACTAACCGGTACAAGCTGTTTCCGAAATTCCTTGGGAAGCCCTTTTATCATGGCGGTGACTTTTTCATGAAACAGGCCGGGAACTATCCAGTCAAGCTTTGCTGCAGTTACGTTTTCGGCTTTATGGGCAGGGATTTTCACAGTAATGCCGTCATCTTTTTGTCCTGGGTTGAAACTGTATTCACATTCAAAGTGATTATCCCCGAGGGGGATGCTGTCAGGGAATAGTGACAGTTCAGCCTGGTCAGGACGATACGACAGCAGGTTGTCTTTCGTCATCTTCAGAAAATCGTCCCCCCCCTTTTTTTTAATGGCCGGTTTCAGGGATTTCAGGTCGTATATTCCGGAAAGGCGTTCATTGTAGAATTGAAATAAATCGTCTTCGCTCACAAGGATATCCCGTTTCCTGATTCGGTCTTCCATGTCTTTTACTTCATCGATCAGGTTTTGGTTGTGCTGCATGAAGGCAAACGGTTTTTTCACATCGCCTTCCACAAGAGCTTTTCTGATGAAAATTTCAGATGCTTTTTCAGAGTCGATTTCTCCAAATGCAACCGGCCTTTTGGGTATAATGATCAGGCCGAACAGACTGACCTGTTCATCTGCAATAACCTCGCCCCTGTTTCTTTCCCAGCGTGGATGAAGCCATGTTTTTCTGCATAAAGATTGAGCGGGTTCTTCGAGCCATGTGCTGTCGATATTTGCGGCAGTTCTTGCAAACAATTTGCTGGTTTCGATCATTTCGGCGGCTACGATCCATTTGCCGGGCCTGTTAAAAAGGGTTGAGCCCGGAAAGATCATGACTTCCCGTCCTTTTGCCGCCTGAAAGATATTGTTTTCTTTTTTAAGCGCTATGTTGAACAGATAGCCGCTTAAAATCGATTTGTGTATCGCTGCATACAACTGAGAAAACTTTTCTTTTTGCGGGGTTTTATTTAAGCTGGTCTGATTTGGCTGGGCCTGATTTACTATAGCCTGATGGCGGGTTCGGCTCAAACCGTGTTCGGAAAGAATAAGAGATATCTGCCGGTGTATATCACGCCATTCCCTCATTCGCCTGAAGGAAATAAATTTTTCCCTGCAGAACTTTTTCATTTTATTATTGTTTTTCTGTTCTTCCAGGGTTCGATGATAGGCTTCCCAGATATTAAAAAGGGTCATAAAATCGGATAACGGGTTTTGAAAACTTTCATGGGCTTTGTCGGATTCCGCCTCTTTTCCAGGAGGGCGCTCCCGGGGATCCCTGATGCTGAGAACAGAGGTGATGATGGCCATTTCCCTGATGCAACCCAATTTGTCAGCTTCGATCAGCATGGCGGACAAACCAGGGTCAAGGGGAATTTTTGACATGAGACCGCCTTTTTGGGTCAGGGCATATCGCTGTTTGCCGCCGTTTGTTTTTATTGCGTTTAGCTCCAAAAGCAAGTCGTATCCGTCTTTGATATGTTTTGACGGCGGAGGGTCAATAAAGGGGAACTTGTCAATGTCGCCAAGTTTAAGAGATGTCATTCTAAGGACAACATCTGCAAGATTTGCCCTTAGTATTTCCGGAGACGTATAAACCGGGCGGGACTGAAAATCGTCTTCTGAAAAGAGACGGATGCACACACCGTTTTCAATACGTCCGCACCGCCCTTTGCGTTGATCCGCGCTGCTTTTCGATATGGGGACCACCGGAAGGGAAGTTGTTCTTGATCGCGGGGAGTAACTGGAAATTCTGGCAAGCCCGGTGTCAATAACATACTTTATGCCCGGGATCGTAATGGAGGTTTCGGCAATGTTAGTGGCAACAATGATTTTTCTGCCGCGTGCCGGTTTAAAGACCCAGGACTGTTCTTTTGCCGAAAGTCTGGCAAACAAGGGTATGACCACAGTATTCTTGAAATGCCTGCCCTCGACCATGTCACATGTCTCACGAATATCCTGCTCAGTGGGCATAAACACCAGTATGTCTCCGGACCTGTTTTGTCGATACAGGGTTTCCATCGCATCAACGGCCATATCAACATGTGTCACTTCTTCTTCGTCACCATCTGAATTTAGGGGGATATATTGTACTTCCACAGGGTACATGCGACCTGAAACTTCTATAACAGGCGCATTGTTGAATGCTTTGGAGAATTTTTCAGTATCTATGGTGGCGGAGGTGATGATGAGTTTGAGATCAGGCCTTTTCATTAAGAGGGTTTTCAGGATGCCGATACAGAAATCGATGTTAAGGCTTCTTTCATGGGCCTCGTCAATAATGATGGTGTCATACTCATTGAGAAAGCGGTTTTTCTGCGCTTCTGCAAGGAGAATTCCGTCTGTCATGATTTTTATATATGACTCAGGGCTGACCCTGTCTTGAAATCTGATTTTATAGCCCACGGATTGACCTGCAGTCTCTCCCATCTCTTCTGCAATACGGCTTGCGATGGTAATGGCGGCAATCCTTCTGGGCTGGGTACAGCCGATTTTTCCATAGACACCTCTTCCTGCTGCCAGGCAGAACTTAGGGATCTGAGTGGTTTTGCCAGAGCCTGTTTCACCGGAGATAATCACAACCTGGTGATTGATTATATGGTCGATGATTTCATCTTTCCGAAGCGTTATGGGGAGATCTTCATTGTATGTGGGGCACGGAAGAAGTTCCTTACGTTTTTTAGCCTTGGCAGCCGATGCTTTAACGGATTTATTAATCTGTTCTAATTTTTTTAATAATACGTTATCTTTTTCTAATAATACGTCATTGGAGGCCGATTCTTTGGCACTTTTTTTGATTCGGGCCAGTTCCCGGTATATGCGTGGCCTGTCGACACACATTGCCTCAAGAGATTTAGATTTAATTTCTTTTATTTGTTTTAAAAATGCTTTCAATTATAAAACAGGTTTGCTTTCGAAAAAGCAGTATCATATGACCAACCCCCCCATACTTTTTCAACAATCTTATTGAGTAGGGGATAGACAAGCTCAACTGCAGTTTTTCCGTAAAGAAGATCAAGATGGTTGGCACCTTCTATAACA
>CAZTYY010000113.1:0-10136 GCA_964617785.1 uncultured Desulfobacterales bacterium
CAAACAGAGTCTCGATGAAAGTTCTCCGAACCATGGATTTTCAATACTGTAACTGGTGAAGGGTCAGGTTCTATTGGAACGGACATTATTGCTGAAGATTTGCCATAACCGTCGCAAGGAGACCAGAGTTTGCAGCGATCCAGCAAACCTTCGAGCAAACAGTCATAATTAAGGCAAACTGCAGTATCACCGTCAGCAAAAGCCCCACGAATGAAATCCAAAAGCCAAGGGCTTTCCTTTACCATGTCCTCATTATAGCGGAATCGAGCGAAGTACATTGAAAGGCTTGATTCAGCCTTTTTTCTTAGTTCGCAAAGCTCAGTGTTTTCGGGCGCCCCAAGGATGTCCATATCCAATTTTGTTAGTGCAACTTCGATGTCGTCAGTAGAGTAGCGAGCGGTTAATAAATTCCATGTTTCGGGTGCTGTCACTTGGACTGATTCCAAAACGTCTTTGTTCAACGGTGCAACACCATTAGTTGCTGCGTTTGTGAAACCGCTGCCAATGACGAATAGTTTTGCTGCCATCAAGTGCTCCTTCAACGCCAACAATGTTTATAAACTCTATCGTCTCAATAAATGAACATATTGTCGATACAATACACACCAACCGTTTATCATAATTAACAATATTCATTTTCGGCGCCCCCACCAACGGGACAAATATGTGCGTTTACGCGTAATAACACCCTATTCTCGGCAAAAATCGCACTTTTCGCTCAATAACATTACTATTCTCTTCATTTATAATAGAACCTATGAAAAAATCAAGGAGTGTTATCATGAACCAACCACCTGTTAAATTGCTGGATCGAGTGCGGAATTGCATTCGCATGAAACATTATTCCATCCGAACTGAAGAAGATATGGGTCGATATGGGGGATATGGGGTCAAAGCTGGTTGACAAATTCATCAAATATCAATAATAATTTCATTTTTTAATACCGGGGCAGACTGATTATGTCTGCCATATAAAAAGATGTAATAAAGGTGAATACAATCAGCTCGGATACAAAGATTGATGAAAAACAGGAAACACTGGCTGCCATACTTAAGTGTATTCCCATTCTGGAAAAGATTGTGGATCGGTCTGAACTCCTGGCACACCTGCCGGAATCTGACCGTATTGCTTTGATCACAGCTGCAGGTAAAATATCCCGACCTGACCGGAGAGAGATTAAAAAACGAAATAAGGACAGAAAACGTCAAACGCGTGATGCTATTGTAGTAAAAGAGCGTCATCTAAGGGCGGCCACAGGAATCCGTCGTGCCAGGGAAACAGCGGTTTATAGCGCTCCCCCTCAGATTACGGATGCCTGCCTGGAAACTGAAAATGAAGATACTGCGGAAAAACTGGAAGCTCCCCGGAACTGCTATGTATGTAAGGCCGAGTTTACAAAGCTTCATCATTTTTATGACGCCATGTGCCCGGAATGCGCGGAATTCAATTATCAGAAACGTTTCCAGACTGTTTCCCTGAAAGGACAGGTGGCATTGATTACCGGTTCCCGTCTCAAGATCGGGTACCAGGCCACCTTGATGATGCTGCGGGCCGGTGCAAGGGTTATTGCCACCACCCGTTTTCCCAGGGATTCAGCCTTAAGATTCTCAAGGGAACATGACTTTTCAATCTGGGGGCACAGGCTGCAGGTATATGGACTGGACCTGCGTCATACGCCCAGTGTGGAGCTTTTTACCGATTTTATCAAAGATGTTTACCAACGTCTCGACATCCTTATTAATAATGCAGCCCAGACTGTTCGACGGCCACCCGGATTTTATGCCCATCTCATGAAGAATGAAATAGGGGATCTGTCACAATTGTCAATGGATGTTCAAACCCTTCTGGAACAGTATCAGGTCTGTATATCTCAACTGGAATACGGGCAGGGGGAGAATTCAGGCAGGGGAAAAGTTTTGCCTGTGACCTGGAACGGTTCAGCCCCCGGTGTTGGATTGCGCATGTCCGCCCGGCTGTCTCAAATTCCGTATTCCTACGACCATTCACTCAATGTGCCAGGGGTCTTTCCGGCAGAGAAACTGGATGCCGACCTTCAGCAGGTGGATCTGAGAACTACCAATTCCTGGAGACTGAGACTCGGAGAGATTCAGACCTCGGAGATGCTGGAGATCCAGCTGGTCAATTCTGTGGCACCCTTTGTTCTGTGTAACAGGCTGGCAGATTTGATGAAACAGGATTACACCGGGCAAAAACATATTATCAATGTTTCAGCTATGGAAGGCAAATTCATGCGGTTTAAAAAAGGGAGCCGTCATCCCCATACCAATATGGCCAAGGCCTCCCTGAACATGCTTACCCATACCTCGGCAAGTGATCTGGCCAGATACGGGATTTTTATGAATGCCGTTGACACAGGATGGGTTACTGATGAGGACCCTGTTGTCCTGGCCAAACGTAAACAGGACTGTCATGACTTCCAACCGCCCCTCGATATTGTTGATGGGGCTGCAAGGGTTTGTGATCCTTTTTTCCATGGTATCCTGACGGGAAAACACTGGTGCGGTAAATTTTTAAAGGATTATTTCCCAATAGACTGGTAGCTCGGATTCTGATCAGGACAGAGGGGGTCAGAAGTTTATTTCTACTTAATATACACCCTGGGCACTCTGCTGGTAATGGCGGTAACAACTTCATAGTTTATTGTACCTATGGTTTCGGCGATTTCATCTGCCGAAATTTCATCCCTTCCCTGCTTTCCTAAAATAACAACTTCGCTTCCCATATGCGCTTCCGGGATATGCCCAACATCCAGCATCGTGAGATCCATGCAGACTCTTCCCACCACAGGCGCCCGTTGTCCGCAAACCAGCATCTGGCCAAGAGAAGAAAGTGATCTGCTGAACCCGTCTCCATAGCCCACAGGAATCGTTGCAATTCTTGTCGATTTTTTTGCTGACCAGGTTCCGCCATAGCTGATACTGGAACCTACCGGAACATTCTTAATCTGCACAATGCGTGACTTCAACTGCATTGCCGGTAGAAGAGAAACAACGTCTTTACTGACTTCAGAAGACGGATAGAGACCGTAAATTGAGATGCCAGGTCGAACCATATCAAGGTGGGACTCAGGCATGTCGATTAAAGCAGCGCTGTTTGCAGCATGCTTAATTGGAACCTTGATCCCCAGTGCTTCGATAGTCCTTATAAAATCTAAAAAACTCTCGAGCTGTTTTTTTGCATCTTTCTTGTCTTTATAGTCTGCTTTGGCAAAATGAGTGAATACCCCCTCCATATCAAGATTCGGAAAAGAGGCAACTGCTTCCGCTTCAGTCCGTGAAGCATTATGAATACCAAGCCTTCCCATTCCTGTATCCACTTTAAGATGGACCTTAAGGTTTTTGCCCTTGTTGGCTGCGGCTATTGAATAGGCCTCTGCCACGTCAGCTGAAAACACAGATTGCGTTAGATTAAAGGCCAAAAGTTCTTTGGTGAATTGAGGATCCGTATATCCGAGAATTAAAACAGGGACATCTATTCCAGCGTCTCTAAGGCAAATCGCCTCTTCGATTCTGGCCACACACAAAACGTCGGAGCCGCTTGATATTGCTGTACGTGCAACAGGTATAAGTCCATGGCCGTATGCTTCGGCTTTCACAGCCGCCATCAGCAATGTGCCGGCGGCAGTGAGCTGCTTCAATTCTTTTATATTGTGAGCAATCGCTGCTAAATCTATCTCAGCCCTTGTATCTAAACTCTGCAAAGAGCCACCTCATTTAAACCGCACATGCCCCGCCATCAACAAGTATGGTCTGGCCTGTCATGAAATCCGCACCTTCGGAACAAAGAAACAGTGTCGGATACGCAATATCTGACGACTCAGGTATTCTTCCCAATGGAATCGTTTTTACGATCTGGTCATGCAGTTCCTGGTTTGACCAGAACACTTTACTGAAATCAGTTTTAACCATGCTAGGGGCAACAGCGTTCACCTGTATGTTGAAAGGTGCAAGCTCCTGGGCAAGCACTTTGGTCATCATTTCGATTCCTGCCTTTGCTATACCATAAACACCCATGGCCGGTGCAGCACGCCTTGCCGCGATTGATGATATGCTTACGATCTTTCCGCTTTTCTGCTCTCGCATAATTCTGCCCGCTTTTCTCGAACAAAGGAACGTGCCGTTTAAATTCGATTCAATGATTTTGTTCCACAAAGACAATTCGGCATCGACCACGGACGTTACAATATTCATTCCGACATTATTAATTAAAACATCCAGCCTGCCGAAGACTTCCTTTGTTTTCTCAAACAGGTTTTCGACCTCTTCTTCTTTTGCGATATGCGCCTGAATTGCCAAAAACCGGTCTTCGCCTGCATTGATCTGTTCTTTAGCAGCATCCAGTCCTTCCTGTTTCCTGCCGCAAATCACTACCCGGGCATTCTGTGCAAGCAGCATTTTCGCAATTTCAAGACCAATTCCTCTGCTTCCACCTGTAACAACCACAACTTTCTCATCCATATTAAAGGACAGTTTACTCATTTTCTCCTCCTCACATAATAGGTCAAATCTTAATTTGAGCTCTTGCAATAAGTCCGGCACCTATGGCGCCTGTTACCTGGGCATTTTCAGACACGCTTATACTGGTATTAATCTTTTTTTCCAGAGCCCTGACAACACCGATATTTTTCGCTACACCGCCTGTCATCATCACCGGATCATTCAGGCCGATCCGGTTTCCCATGGCCACAACGCGTGATGCTATGGATTCATGTATGCCGGCAATAATGTTTTTTCGATTTTCACCTTTTGCAATAAGTGAAATAACCTCAGATTCTGCGAACACCGTACACAGACTGCTTATTGACGCTGCGTTATCTGCCTGAAGGGACATGTTACCGAACGCATCCAGGTCCACTTCGAGCGCCCTTGCCATGACTTCAAGGAAACGGCCGGTGCCTGCCGCGCATTTGTCGTTCATGGCAAAATCGACAACCTTGCCGGTTTCATTTACAACAATCGCCTTGCTGTCCTGCCCGCCTATATCGATTATGGAACGAATATCAGGATTCAGGTAATGCGCTCCCGCAGCGTGGCAAGTAATCTCGGTTACTGCCTTATCCGCAAAAGTGACACTGTTTCTTCCATAGCCTGTTGCAATAATAGCATCAACCTGTGAAGATTCGATTCCAGCATCAGCCAAAACACCTTCAAATACCTGTTCTCCTGCATTCTTTGCATTATAGCCCGTCAAAATAACCTTTGTCGCTACAATTGCGTCATCTTTTATTACCGCAGCCTTTGCACTTATGGAGCCTACATCCACACCAACCGTTATCATTTTTACACCTTTTAGTTATTTCAACATTTCAATAAATGCATCTATCCGGGTTTCAATCTGACTTTCAGCAAAATTTCTTTCATCCACCATATCCGCCTCAATTATCAAGGTCGGTATATGCATCTTTTTCTGTACTATTTTCTGAATATCATACTGTCCGAGTGAATAGGGCTTGCAGCTCCTGTTTGAATGAATCACCAGCCCGTCGGCATTATATTTTTTCACCATCTCAATGATGTTGTCTGCCATTTGGTCTGTGCCGGTATTAAGAAAAATTCGGGTATAACCTTCGGCTAGAGATCCCAGAAAATCATCCTCGTTCATATACTTCAAAGAGCTGCACCATCCGGAAGTATAAGTGTCTGCCACAAGGCAGGCACCATGTGCGGCAAATTTGTCAGACATCCATCTTGTCTTGTACCAGATGGGAAGGTTATCCCACAAAAGTCTGTATTTTTCATCCGGTACCATGCTGATGCCGTCTTTTACCCTCTGCTTCATCTCAGCAAGAAGCATTTCATAATAATCCACAACCGTTTGCGTGCCCCTGAGCGTTACGATCAGGGCGAGATGAAAAAATGCATCAAAGCAGGTCATAGGTGATGGCCGGTTCATTGTCGTATCAAGAACCTCCTGCCAAAGCTCCTGTCCTCTGACGGAAAGCTTACCGACCTCTTGCATTTTATCATGATCAAACTTTTTTCCGCACACGCCTTCGAGAAACTCGATATATTCCGTTATCTGTTTTTCCACATACTGTTTGGTTTCAACAGAATATCCAGTATGGCATAAAGGAGTATCAAGAATGAAAAGCGGTACATTGTAATATCTGGCCAGCACTTCATACCATTTAAGGACGGTTCCGCAAATATTGTTGCAGCATATCAGCATGTCGGGCTCAGGAAGCCCCCCGATCGGGCCGCCATTGACCGTTGCGCTGGCAATATCAGCCCTTGCGTAGGAACATAGATCACTTGCATATCCCATTGATTCGGCTTTTTCACAAAGATCGACTCCCATTTTGCTTGCACCGATCATTGCACCGTAATTTTCAGGATATACAGGTATCACATCCATTACGATCAACGGCTCAACAGGGCCGCCGCTCGTAATCCACGCGATTTTTTTACCAATCTGTTCCTTGGGTGTCTTGGCCTCGATATAATATTCAGTCATTATCTCTTTCATACGCTTGACTGATTTGATTTTTCTTTTTTCAACCTCAGGATCTATTTCTTTTTTCGGATCTGTCATAACGCTCTCCTTTATTACAGCATTTCCATAAATGCTTCACATCTTGTATTAATCTGCCCTTCTGAAGGAAGCTGATCTTCTATCTCAAACAGCACACTCGAAATATTTTCTTTTTCAAGCATTTCCTTCATGTACGGATAATCAAATGCATGGGGATCACAGAACTTTAACAGAAGGAAAATTACACCGTCTGCTCTGTTCTCTTTGACTGCATTAATCAGATACTCGCCGCGGTTTAATACACCTGAGTGCTTTGCCGGACACACAACTCTTTCCATGTATCGGTCTGAAATCGATTTTAAAGGATCCCCATCGGTCTTGATATCTCCTTCGAAATATCGTGATCCTGTGCAAAAGTCATCCCATACTACCGCACCGCCCGATTTCTCTATGGTCTTATAAATATCAGGCATACTGCAAAGGCCGCCGCTCAGGACTATTCTTTTTTTTGCCGTATCAGGAGCATCTACTTTGTCCCCAAGCTCGGCTGTAAGTTTTTCGAGTTCTTCCAAAAGCTGCCTACGGTCCATGACCATTGCAGCTTTGAATATGGCATGGATATCACTGCTTTTGATTACACCCGACGCATCTCTTCTTATGGCATAAAGCCGGGAAAGATTTTTCCTTATACCATTATACAGGGCAATGGCTTCTTTAAGCTTTTCCCCTGTAATCTCAATTCCTGTATGTTTTTCCAATTCTTTTTTAAATTTTTCAAGAACAGCAATCATATAATCCATAGCGCTCTCAGTGTTAAGCTTCGCAGGTACCATCACATCTGCATGAAACTTGAAACCTGCATTCATGCGCCAAATGTCGGAAAGACGTTGTATTGAATCACATGTATTAGGAAAGACAGTCCCGTCAAGAAAACCAAGCCTTCCGTTAAGCGCATCTTCCAGTGCTCCGCGTACAAGACTGCAGCTGTACGACTGCAAATGCGCATCCGCTTTTGAAATGCTTCCTGATCCAGCCAAAATCCTGTAAGGAAGCGCGCCTGATGCCGTTATAATTTCTTCCGGTGCATATGAACAGAAATACCCCATCACCATATTGCCGGTCTCTTTTTTCCAGTTCATTGCATACTGGTCCGGATTGTTGATAATTTCATAAAACAGATCAAAACTTGCCATATACCATGCTCCTTTAACTAATAAGTTTTTCCATATTTTCAAACGCAGTCAGTTTATATAAAATACAATTGCCCTGTCAAATTCAAAATTCTGTTAGCCCTAAATAAAACATGGCGTTTTTAGGGCTTTCATAAATCCTTTAATAGCAAATATGTATTGTATTTTGAATGATTTAAAAATCGGAAAACTGTTTCTCAAGCATAATTTTAAGAATAATGCGATCAGTCTCGACCGTTCCCATTGTCGCCAACGTACCGATATTTTTCATTGTTTCCTCAGGCGAAAACCCGATAATACCATCTGTGGGCATGACTATAACACCCTGCAAAGAAAAAAGGGAGGCTTGAACTGCTGAGCCGGCGGCTGTGGACAGCTTAAATGCACAACCTGCTTTTGCTCCGTCACATATGACGCCGGCCAAATCTTCGGTGATATTTTTAATAGCGCCGGCAATATGATGGATGGAGCCGCCTAAAAGATAGGTTATTCCGGCAGCAGCTCCGGCTCCGGCAGCAATAGAACATCCGCATAAAGCGTTAAGCCTTCCGGTGTGTGCTTTTATGTATGCGGTAATAATGTGACTGAAGCCGATCGCTTTCAGAACTGCCATGTCACTATTTTCTATATATTCAGCTACGGCCTTGATAGGAAGCGTTGCAGTCAACCCATGGTTGCCGCTTCCTGCTGAAGACATGGCCGGAAGTTTTACACCTGCCATTCTGGCATCGGCAGCCGAAGATGTCAGAATTTTTGCCGTCAAAACCATATCTTGCCTTAAGGTCTTTTGAATCACCAACCGCTCCAGGGCCATGCCTACACCTAGCCCAGACCCATGCTTAAGCCCGTAATCTGAAAGGCGCGTATTAAGATCAAGCCCTTTTTTGAGAAACAGAAGGTCATCCTCATCCAGTTCATCAATCATTTCAAACAGCTGCGCAAGAGAAAGATCCTTGAGCCATTCTTCCAACAAGGCCAGATCACTTTGTCCCTCATTATCCTCGCCGATTGCAAGGAAAGAGTCAGTGACATCCTCTTGGTTCAGGGTTAATTTAACAATATGATCATGCAAGTCGCGGATAACGGATTCTGCCTCATCAGAACCGCTTCTGACAACCGTCTTAATATAAAGCCCTCTGTGGCCCTCTAGAAGATTCACCTTTACTTTTCCAGCTGCCAGAAATTCCTTGGCCTGCCTTACATTTTCTTCTTCAACTGTATCAAGGACTTCCATCCTGAGTTCAGGGTCACCTCCAAACGCACCAATGGCCGCAGCGGTATCAAGCCCTTTCAGGCCTTCAGTCCCCGGAATTGAAACCGCCAGCCCATTTTTATAAACATTGGGGTCCACCCAGATTTCGATGGCATCTATTTTTTTTGTCCCCAGAACCGATGTGGCTGCCGCCGCTCCCAGTGCAATCGCCACCGGTTCCGTGCAACCCAAGGCAGGCGCAACTTCAATTTTCAGGATATCTTTTACAGTAAATGACATATCTGTTCCGTTCTTTTTTTATAAAAAAAGGCTTCCAATTATTGTCGCAACTCTGAGATTATACTGTCTATCTTATTGGATAGCTCAGCTGTTACCGCTTCTTTGTTTTCAATCTCTGAAGCTGATGTAATGGCATCCACATTCTGATAACTGTATTCCCATTCCACGTCATCAGCTGTCATGAATAAAACGATGTTGTCTTTTTTTTCGATTTTTTCCAGAAAATTATTTACAGATGGATTAAAGGCTCCCCATGCCATACATGTGTCCATTATCAGGATAGCATCATAGCTGCCCTCAGAGACAGTCTCAAGGCTTTTGATATTAATGATTTCGATATTGCTCTCAGACTTGTATTTTGAAATCAGGCTTTCCCTGATGCTGTCTTTATATTCGCTGGAATCTCCGGCAATGATAAGGTTAAACTTTGCCTTTTCATTGACCAGCTTCGCCTCCTTTACATTGCGTGTACAAGATACGGTGAACAAAAAAGCCATAATGACAGCGGTTACTGAAAGTTTTTTTAATGTAGATACCATGGTTCTCTCCTTTTTTATATTTTCCCTTTTAAATACATTTGCCTTCTTTTTTCCGGAAATTTCTCAATTGCGTACCGTAGCATTGTACGGGGCATTACTTTATAGTGTTTTATAAGGAACTCTTCTTCGGTTTTAAGGCTCCGCTTCCCGACCTCCCTCAACATCCAGCCGACAGCCTTATGCATCAGATCCTCTTTGTCATTAAGAAGGATTCCCGACAGTTTCAGGGTGTCTTCAAATTCATTGGCCTTGATAAAGTATAAAGTAGATATGATAGATATCCTTCGTTCCCACAAACTTTTCGACCTGGCTAAAACATAGAGCGGCTTCCGGTCACGCTCCTGTAAAAAAGCACCTACAATATGCCCGGCAGTCGTGTCAACAAGATCCCAGTTATTAATATACTTTGTGTTATCAATATA
>CAZTYY010000114.1:0-9889 GCA_964617785.1 uncultured Desulfobacterales bacterium
CCGCAAGTGAATGGTAGCGCATTGCCTGGAAGGGTTTATTAATATTTTCATAAAGCTTTTTCCCATCAGCATTGATCATTGATGTCTTGCCATGCATTAAACATTTTGCGGAAATAATTTTTCCGCCAAAAGATTCCGCAATAGCTTGATGGCCAAGGCAGACTCCCAGAATTGGTATTATACCCGAAAAATGTTTTATCGCCTCCATAGAGATACCGGCTGAGTCAGGTCTGCCTGGTCCCGGCGAAATAACAATGCCTGCGGGTTTGATTGAAGCAAGGTCAGGTATGCCGACAGCGTCATTTCGAAAGACTTTTACCGGAGCACCCATCTGTTCGAGATATTGGACCAGATTATAAGTAAACGAATCATAATTATCTATCATAACTATCATTTGATTTCCTCCACATTGGAACTTTCTTTTGCCACAAGTTCCAATGCGCGCTGAATCGCCATGGCTTTGTTAACAGTCTCCAAACGTTCGGATTCCGGATCGGAATCCGCTACAATTCCTGCACCTGCTCTGACAATGAGTCGGTTATTTTCTATACACGCGGTACGTATGGTGATTGCCATATCCATATTTCCGCTGAATGAAACATATCCTACGGCACCGCCATAAGGTCCCCTTGGTTCGGTTTCCAGTTCTTCGATAATTTCCATGGCACGGATCTTCGGGGCTCCGGACAAAGTGCCTGCCGGAAATGTAGCGGCAAGCAGATCCCATGCATCCAAATCCGTCTTTATATCACAGATAATGTTTGAAACCAGATGCATTACATGAGAATAGCGTTCGACGATCATAAGTTCCGTTACCTGAACGGATCCGGTTTCTGCTATTCGGCCCAGGTCGTTTCTTCCCAGGTCAACAAGCATAAGGTGTTCTGCACGTTCTTTTTCATCCTTTAGAAGCTCGTCGGCAAGCGCCCTGTCTGATTGCTCTGTTTTCCCTCTGGGACGTGTGCCTGCAATGGGACGAAGCGTCGCCACTCCGTCTTCAAGCCTGACCATTGTTTCCGGTGATGAGCCCACAAGCGCCACATCATCGAGATGAAGAAAAAACAGATAGGGTGACGGGTTGATGTATCTTTGGGCTCTGTATAAAGACCATAAATCAGGAGAATTTTCACACACAAACGGCTGCGAAATAACAGATTGGATAATGTCGCCCTGATAAATATACTCTTTTACTTTTTTTACATTTGCTTTAAATGTTTCATTGTCGACAACAGTGGAAAGGGAGAAGTCGTTACCGGACGAATCGGTATGATGGTCTTTGCTAACGTGAGTTTCCATTTTTGAAAGCATGTTACGAATGCGTAGGCGAGCTGACTTAAAAAGTTCATCTTCGTTCATGCCTTTATATTTTATATCTTCCATGAATGTGATTACTACGATAAGAAGTGTATTACTTATATTGTCAAAAATAAGAAGCTCATCAGGAATGATGAAATGGGAAACAGGTTTATTTTCCGGCCAGCTGTTTGGAACAGATTCGAAAAATGAAACCATTTCGTAATTCAGGTAACCAACAAGGCCTCCCCAAAATCTTGGAAGCCCGGGTATCTCAGCTGGAATATATTTTGCCATCAGTTTTCTGAGCAAATTAAACGGATCTCCTTCATGCTCAATTTTTTCCGTGGATTTGGTTGTTTCAATTTCAATAAAACGTTTGTAGATGCGTATTTGAGTTCTGGCAGAAGTGCCGAGAAAACTGTATCGGCCCCATCTTTCGCCACCTTCAACACTTTCAAACAAAAAAACAGAGCCATTATTTTGATAGAATTTTCTAAGAAGAGAAACCGGTGTTTCAGTGTCGGCAAGAATTTCAGTGCATACAGGGATCACGTTATACTTTTTTGAAAATTCTTTGTATGCTTTTTGGTCCGGAAATTTGTTTAGCAGCATATTTTTTTCCTTTATTCTGTTAAATAAAAATCCTACAAATAAAAAAGGGCCGCGGTTTATGTTCCGCGACCCTTAAAAAAAAGACCGCAGGCTTTCAAGAGTTTGCCCGCGGTCAGTATCATTTACGTTGTGATATTGGTCAGGCGGTTCCACCGGCAAGCCCTGCAAAACAAGTCTGCCACCACCATCGATTATTTTTAATTCTTCCATTCCTTGTGTTCATACTTGTCCAAATAACTTGATAGTGGTAAAATTGTCAAGTATTATTTGGATCAGGTCGTTTGGCAGGGCTATCTTTAGGAAAAAGATTTGACCCCCAGGTCGTAAGAAGGAAATTTCAAAACGCCTCACACCGGCACCCAAATATTTGATGCCGGCATGATGCAGGACATATGGAAAACAGCGATTATTACAAAATATTAGCCCTGGAAAAAAATGCAACCCCGGAAGAGATAAAGAGCGCTTTCCGGGAGCTTGCCCTGAAATACCATCCAGATCGGAACAGGAATGATGCAAAGGCTGCTGAAAAAATGAAGCAGATAAACGAAGCATATGCAGTTCTGTCTGATCCGGCCAAAAAACGTGAATACGACACACTGCGTCAGCAATTCGGTCAATCCGCCCGCAGTCAATTCAGACAAAGTTATTCAGATCAAGATATTTTTAGTGGGTCAGACATCCATCATATTTTTGAAGAGCTGTCACGCTCACTCGGCCTGAGAGGTTTTGATGAAATATTCAAGGAGTTTTATGGCCGCGGGTACAGGAAAAGGTTCAGGTTTGGTGGTCCGGGCTTTTCTGGAGGAGGTTTTTTCTTTTTCAGTATGTTCGGTAAGGGGAGGCATCAACAGCTACCTTTTTTGACGCCGGGCCTTGGAAAAATAGCAGGCTTTATGTTGAAAAAACTGGCGAGTGAAAAGGTTCCAGAGAAAGATAAGGATATTCATGATGTGATTAACCTCAGCCCTGATCATGCTGAAAAGGGCGGCCCGTATGCCTACTTTCATCTGAAAAAGAATAAAAAGCTTGTGGTTAAAATACCGCCAAATGTCAGGACCGGTCAGCGCATACGTCTGTCGGGAATGGGGCGTGACAATAAAAACAACGAAAGCCCCGGAGACCTTTATTTACGCGTTTCAATTAATACGCCTCTCATCACAAAAACTAAAAACCTGCTGGATAGTCTTCTGAGAAAGCGATAAGGAGAGATGCTCATGGATTACAGGTGCCTAAAAGTCGAAAGACTGCAAAAAATTGCAACCGTAACAATGAACCGTACTGAAAAAGGGAATATGCTCAGCATGGAAATGATGAATGAACTTGTGCGGGTTGCCGAAGAATTCCAGGATGATCTTGAAACCCGTGTAGTTATTTTTACCGGAGCAGGGAAGTCTTTTTGTATGGGTGTTGATTTGAGTGATCCGGGACATATAGAGACAGCTGCAGGTCCTCTTCTCGCGAGACAGCGAAAATTCAGCGCAGGTCCCAGGATGATACGGGCACTTTATTCAATGAGTCAGATTACCATTGCAGCCATAAATGGTGTAGCTCAGGGGGGTGGCGCCTGTATCGCTTCTGCAATGGATTTTCGAATAGGGGCGGATAACTGCAAAGTCGCATATCCCGAGGTGAATATTGCTATACCGCTAAGCTGGGTCAGTTTGCCGCTGTGTGTGCATCTTGTCGGCCCGTCCCGCGCCAAACGTTTTGTTATGCTCGGCAGGAGGGAAAATGCCGGGACGCTCCTGGGCTGGGGTTTTCTGGATGATGTGGTTTCGCCTGATAAGCTAATGGAACGTGCCAATGAAATGGCTGGAGCATATGCCGCCCAGTCGCCGATTTCCGTCCAGATGATCAAGCGCAGCATTAACGCCATTGCTTCATCAATGGATGATGCTGTAATGCACATGGATACGGACCAGGTCCTCCTTGCCCAGTCAACAAGAGACTTTGAAGAAGGCATAAAGGCTGTATTTGAAAAGCGGAAACCCGAATTTAAAGGTGAATAGATACTCCGACTTTCGCCTGGGTGAGGGAATTAGGGCTTTTTACGAGACTGTTATTGTTTTAAATAGCTGAGTTTTGGTTATTGTTCAGAATCTGGGATTTCCGGTTTGTCCTGATTATGGCTTTGGTCAGAGTTTTGGTTAGGATTTGGGTCGGAATCCTGGTCGATAATTTTTATTACTTTCACCCTGCGCGGTTTGATTTTATTGGATATATATCCGATGGCGCCTCCGGTAAGTGCCACATGTTTCAATAAATTTTTTTCCGACCGAAAGGTTATCGGAATACTGCCTTTACCGGTAAAAACCAGTTTCTTCCAGTAAAGCGTGTATTGAATCGGCGTTTTTCGCAAGTAAGTCCAGAGGAAAAGTTTGTGGGTTTCCCCTCCATCTTGCAGGACAACGTGGAGTTTTTCATTGTTATCACACATGGTCTTCTTCTGTTTGAAAATATCCGCCAGCTCTTTTTTACTAATCGTATCAAATGGCAAATTCCGGTTACCAATGATTACTACAGAGATGTCTTCGGCAAACGAATGGATGATTGTGCCGGGCATGAAACAAATCAATAGTGCCAGGCTTATTAAGTTTATACTTACGAAACCCTTATTTGTCATCTGAGAACCTTGTTGCCGCCATATTCTTCAGGTTTTGATATTGTCATTTTTAAGTACCCGAACTTCAATTTTCCCTTCAAGCGCTTTTTTAAAGTGAAAAGCATCTTCTTCACTTCCTACAACTGTTCCATAATGCATAGGTATGGACAGAGCAGGTTCAATGGATAGAGCCGCTTTCACAGCTTCTTCCGCGGTCATGACATAGGTTCCTGAAACAGGGAGAAGGGCTATGTCTACGTTGAGATTTTCCATTTCAGAAATATAATCAGTATCACCTGCATGATAGATCCTGATGCCGTCTATCTCTATGATAAAACCGAGCCAGTTATTATTTTTAGGGTGAAACTGCTTGTCAGTGTTGTATGACGGAACAGCCTCTATATTCATACCATCAATAGATATCGATTCGCCCGGGTTCATTATCCGTATATCTCCTGATAGTTTTTTAGCAGAATCTTCTTCAGTTACTATTACTGTTCCTGGTTTCTGGATTTTTGCGACATCATCCGGAGAGCAGTGGTCATAATGATCATGCGTTATAAGGATAAGATCAGCAGGCGGTCCGTCTGCAATCTGGTACGGATCAAAATAGATGATTTTGCTTGTGTTAATCCTGAAAGAGTCATGCCCGAGCCATTCGAGTTTTTGAGAGATTGTATTAATCATATTGCAATTCTCCTTTTGTCAAATAAATAATCAATACAAATAGATATGTCAACAGCACATATTGTATTTGACAGCAATCATCGTAATAATATAAAAAAAGAACGTTTAATTAGATAAAATGTATGAACAGCAAATGAAAAGGAGTAAGTATCTATCATGGCACAGGAGATTGCAGACAGAAGAGACATTGATTTTGTTATTTGGGAGCAGATGAAGGCTGAAGAAATTTTAGCAAATGAAAAGTTCAGCGATTTTAATAAAAAGACATGCGAAATGATTATCACGGAGGCCCGCAAGCTTGCGATAAAGGAAGCACTGCCTACACTCGCAGAAGGGGACCGGGAGGGCGTTCGTTTTGAAGATGGCAAGGTTATGGTTCCCAAATGTTTTCATAAAGTTCATAAACTGATTCTTGAAGGTGAATGGCAGAACCTCCAAGTGCCTGTTGAAATGGGCGGGCAGGGTGCGCCTCCTTTTGTGGCGATTGCTGCTGCCGAATATTTTATGGGTGCAAATTGGCCTCTTTATTCCTATGCAGCCATGGGTAACGGCACCGCCGAGATGATCCAGCTTTATGGAACAGAGGAGCAAAAGAATAAATATGTAAAAAGGCTCACCTCAGGCGAATGGGGCGGTACAATGCTTCTTACTGAATCAGAAGCAGGATCCGATGTCGGCGCCTTGACAACAACGGCAAAGAAAAATGCCGACGGCACATACACACTGACCGGAAACAAGATCTTTATAACAAATGGAGAGTTCGATCTTGTCGAAAATATAATTCATCCTGTTTTGGCAAGGATTGAAGGGGCACCTACCGGAACAAAAGGTATTTCGCTTTTTATCGTTCCAAAGTATTTTGTAAACGATGACGGAAGTCTCGGCGACCGGAATGATATAGTATGTACCGGAGTGGAAGAAAAACACGGTATCCATGCAAGCGCAACATGCAGTATGGGCCTTGGTGCAAAAGGAGAATGCATCGGATATCTCCTTGGTGACGAAAACAAGGGCATGAGGATAATGTTTCACATGATGAATGGTGCTCGCATGGCAACGGGCCTTCAGGCACTTTCCTATGCTTCTTCTGCTTACATGCTGGCGGTTAATTATGCGAGAGAAAGAATTCAGGGAAGAGACCTGTCTGACTTTGGAAACCCAGAAGCACCGTCAGTGCCCATTATCAAACATCCTGATGTCCGGAGAAATCTTATGTGGATGAAATCCTACCTGGACGGAATGCGAAGCTTTTTTTACTACATGACGGTATGCGGAACCAACGCTGAGATAGCGGAAACGGAAGAAGAGAGAGAGTTGGCCAATGACATGTTCGAGCTTCTTACTCCTCTGATAAAGGATTTTCTATCAGTAAAGGGGCACGAAATATGTGTTCAGGCAATGCAGGTCTATGGCGGAGCCGGATATACGATGGATTACCTAGTGGAGCAGTATACAAGGGATTGTAAGATCACGTCAATTTTTGAAGGGACAAGCGGTATTCAGGCTATGGACCTTTTAGGACGAAAGCTTGGCATGAAAAAAGGCGGCGTGTTCATGGCATTTATGGGTGAAATTCAGAAGACCGTTGCTGAAGCAAAAAAAATGGAAACAACAAAAGATTTTGCAGATAAAGTCGAAGCAGCTGTAAACCGGCTTGGGGAAATTGCAATGCATCTGGGCAAAAAAGCCCTTTCTCTTGAATTCAAGACAGCGTTTGCCCATTCCCTGCCTTTTTTATATGCAATGAGTGATACGGTCATGGCATGGATGCTTCTCTGGAGAGCTTCGGTAGCAGTACCGAAAATAGAGAAAGCCGGCAAAAAAGATCGTGCGTTTTATGAAGGGCAGATTAAGACAGCTGATTTTTTTATCAATTCAATTCTTCCCGAGACAATGGGTAAAATGAATGCCATAGAAACAGCAACTTCCGCTGCAATTGAAATGCCGGATGAAGGTTTCGGAGGACTGTAAGTCTGAAAGACGGATTCCGTTGATACTATATTCGGGAGGGTTTTAATTCATGAAAGATAGGGGCTATTATGGTCAGTTTGGCGGTGCATTCATCCCTGAAATTCTTAATGCTACATTTGATGAACTGACTGAAAAATTCAGTGCCGCAAAAAAAGACACTGATTTTTGGCAGGAATATATGAACGTTATGTCAACATATTCCTGCAGGCCGACCCCTCTGACATTCGCGCGGAATTTAACCGAGCATTTTGGCGGCGCCCGTATCTATATTAAGCGGGAAGACCTGAATCATACCGGCGCTCATAAAGCCAACAATGTTATTGGTCAGGGGCTTCTTGTCAAAAGGATGGGAAAGACCCGGGTGATTGCCGAGACCGGTGCGGGTCAGCACGGTGTGGCGACTGCTACAATGGCAGCCAGGTTCGGATTTAAATGCACGGTATATATGGGCGAGGTGGATGTTAAACGCCAACGGCCCAATGTTTTCTGGATGGAAAGACTCGGTGCTGAGGTGATACCTGTCCGGGAAGGAACCAGAATATTAAAGGATGCCATCAACGAGGCGTTCCGGGACTGGGTAACCAACATGGATACGACGCATTACGTACTCGGTACCGCATGCGGTCCCCATCCGTTTCCCGAGATGGTATCCTATTTTCAGTCGATAATCGGAGAAGAAGCAAGGCGCCAGATACTTGAAATAGAAGGCCGGCTTCCCAAACGTGTGTACGCATGTGTGGGCGGCGGCTCCAATGCGCTCGGTATCTTCAGTGGTTTTCTTGATGATAATGAAGTCGAGTTGGTGGGGGTCGAGGCCGGAGGCCGCGGACTTGATACAGAAGACCATGCCTCCAGGCTTTCATCAGGTGATGCAGCCATAGGTGTTGCCCAGGGTTACAAAACCTGGTTTCTGCAGAATAATGACGGACAGATGAAAGAGACCCACAGTGTTGCGGCCGGACTTGACTATGTGGGTGTCTCGCCGATACTTTCCGATTTGAGCGCTAAAAATCGCGTGCGTTTTGAAGCAGCCACAGACAAGGAAGTTGTGAATGCTTTGGACATTACAATGAAGAAGGAAGGGTTGATACCGGCTCTTGAATCAGCCCATGCATTTGCCCGGGCATTCACGGAGGCACCTGATATGTCAAAAGATGACGTTATTGTCATTAATCAGTCCGGAAGGGGCGACAAAGATATTTTTACCGTGGCCGATGCATTTCATGATCCCGGATGGCAGGAATTTATTATAGAAAAAGCGAAAGAATATCATGCTTGAGACGTATATCAAAAATCGGATAAAAGAAAAAAAAATTCTTCTGATGACTCATATAGTCCTTGGCTACCCGAGCTTTGAAGATTCTTTTAAAATAGTCGAGGCCATGGTCAGAGCCGGCGTGGACCTTATGGAACTTCAGATTCCATTTTCCGAGCCCATTGCAGATGGCTCTGTCATCCTCCGTGCAAACCAGAAGTCGCTTGCTGCCGGAACGACCGTACAGGAATGCCTTGATTTTGCCGAAAAGGTTACTTCTCAATTTGATATTCCGTTTTTGTTTATGAGTTATTACAATATTCTTTTTAAATACAATGTTGAGCGGTTCGCAGACGCCATGCTGAGTGTCGGGATAAAAGGAACGATAGTCCCTGATATTCCGCCGGAAGAGGGGAGAGATTATATTTCCGCCATGAACGACCGGCAACTTGCACCTGTATTCATTTTTTCTCCCACAACATCTGAAAAGCGGATGAAGTATATTGCAGATGCGGGAAGCGGGTTTATCTACTGCGTGGCAAGAAAGGGTGTTACCGGAGGCAGTACTGATTTTTCCAAAACACTTGATGACTACCTGTCAAAATGCCGAAATGCCACCGATCTCCCCCTTGCCCTTGGATTTGGCGTTAAAGATAAAGATGACATCGATTTTCTCAGGGGAAGAGTTGATATTGCAGTGATCGGCACTCAGACCATAAGGCTTGTTGAGAACAAAGGCGTCAATGCCGTGGGTGATTTTATTACCGGTCTGAGACCGTAAGGGCGGTTCGCGAACCGTCTCTACATAACTTCGTAGGTTGGGTTGAATTTAATGAAACCAAACAATGTGTTGGGTTGCGCTTCGCAACCTACATTTCTGGTTCAGTAGTCCTTGTAACTAACCATTCAAATCTTGAACAGATCTGCGAATAGGTAATCTATGCCGCTACCTGATTAAAATTATTGACACGACAATAAATTTCCTATTTAAATTTATATAGTTAAAAAGTGACATAATTAGTTAAAAACATCTTTTCTATTCTATATACTATCGTAAATTGCATGATATACAGAACTGTATTATAATTTGATATAATAATTGCATAAAAAATTTATGGAAAACAAATGAAATATGAAATAGAATTTAAGCCAAGGGCAATTAAAGATTGCAAAATAATCTCAAAGCACCAGTTACAGCGAATTTTTAGAGGAATTGAAAAAATGTCCGATGATTTGAAGGGTGACGTCAAACGCTTGACAGACTTTACCCCGGAATACAGATTAAGAGTTGGTGATTATAGAATTCTTTTCGAGACAGCAAAGGAGAAAATAACCATCTACCGAATACGTCATCGTAAAGATATATACAGATAAAGGAGGTTAAGGTTATGGAATTACATCCTCAAGTAATTGAAAAGCATGGTAAGAAGGAGTTCGTGATACTTCCCTATGAAGATTTTATAAAA
>CAZTYY010000114.1:9899-10111 GCA_964617785.1 uncultured Desulfobacterales bacterium
GAGCTTGAAAATTATAATGATCTTCGAATTCTACGTGAAGCCAAAGAGAAAGAAGGCAACTTTTCCACAATAAGTCTTAAAGAAGCAAAGAAGGAATTGGATATTGAATAGCAACATGTAAGTGCAGGAATAACCAGATTGTAAATTTGCACAGCAAGTGAGAAAATTCAAACTGAAATTTTAGACTGAATCCCTCCGTCTCCCTTGGTTCG
>CAZTYY010000115.1:0-8690 GCA_964617785.1 uncultured Desulfobacterales bacterium
ATTTGAGAGGATCTGTTCCTAGTACGAGAGGACCGGAATGGACGAACCAATGGTGATCCAGTTGTCGCGCCAGCGGCATAGCTGGGTAGCTAAGTTCGGCAAGGATAACCGCTGAAAGCATCTAAGCGGGAAGCCCACCTCAAGATTAGATATCCCATCCTGTATTCTTTGAATTCAGGACTGAAGACCCCTTGAAGATGACAAGGTTGATAGGCCGGGTGTGAAAGTACAGTAATGTATTGAGCTAACCGGTACTAATAGGTCGTGAGGCTTAGCCACAAAATTGTGTTGCTATGGAGTATGCTGTAAGGCTTTTTGAAATTATACATATTGATTGTTGTTTTATTGCTATACAATTTTTCGGTGGCAATGGCAAAGAGGAGACACCCGTTCCCTTCCCGAACACGGAAGTTAAGCTCTTTAGCGCCGATGGTACTGCCTGGGCAGCTGGGTGGGAGAGTAGGACGCCGCCGAAAATCTTTATATAAAGGCCCGGATGTTCATGTCATAATGGATTCCGGGCCTTTTTTATTCTGTAATAGTTGCCATAATACACAATTTCTGCTAACTTGGAAAAGTATAAAGACTTAATTAAAGCTCATTTTTCATTAATCTTCTTCTCAGGACACACGTGCATTTTTTCAACAGCCTGAAAACAAATATCGCGGCAAGTCTCGCGATTCTTCTTTTGAGCTCAATGCTGTTTATTGATTTTATCATGGTTGTCACAGCGCAGAAGAATTTTATTCAATCTGAGCTTACAAAAGGTCATTTGTTTTCTTCCTTAGTGAATAAGAATATCGAAAATCTGCCCGACACATCATCTGCCGTGATAAAAGGTGATTTCAGGAAAAACATTGACGAATTTCTAAATGATTTTAATATCTCCGGCGCACTTATCATAGATAAAAACACCAATAAAATATATCAAACAGATTTTGACAACAAAGAGTTAAAAGAACTTGAACGACTGATTCTTAAGTCTGTCAGGGAAGGTAAGGAATCGGTTCATTTCACAGGAAGTACCTGGGGTGTTTTCTGGAGACAACGCCAGACGCTGTCAATGGCAATTCCATTGCATCTTGACGGAAAGATTGTTGCAGGAACAGGGATAGTTATCAATCTTGACAAGTTTTACAGTGATTTGCGCGATTCACAGCAACTTGTCATGTTTTACATTATTATGAATACACTTATCCTGACATGTATTGGCTTTTACCGGATGCACAGACTCTCGATCAAACCTATTCACCGTTTAGTCAAAAGGGCTTCAGAATACAGCGATAAAGAAAACTTTATTTTTAAATATGAAAAGGAGAAGAGTGAGTTTGGGCACTTATCCCGGGCATTAAATAGTATGCTGGTACGTATTGCAGATGATAGAGAAATGCTTCAGGCATCCCTTGAATCACTTGAAAAAACAAATTTCCAGTTGAAAAAGGCCAGGAATGAGATTATTAGAGCCGAAAAGCTTGCATCAGTTGGAAGGTTATCAGCAGGAATTGCACATGAAATTGGAAATCCTATAGGTATTATCCTGGGATATCTTGAACTGTTAAAACAAAAAACAATATCTGATGATGAAAAGAAAGATTTCATCAATCGTGCTGAAAATGAAATAACAAGAATAAACGTTATCATAAGGCAACTACTCGATTTTTCAAGGCCTGTTGTTGAAAAGATTGAAAATATCTCAATTCACGAAATTATTATCGAAGTGATCAATATTTTAAGTGTCCAGCCCTTAATGAGTAATATCAAAGTTGATACTATTTTTGATGCAGAAGATGACAGGATTCATGCAGACCCGAATAGATTGCACCAGGTTTTTTTGAACCTGATGATAAATGCCTGTGATGCGATTTCGTCTGGAGATAACAAAGAAAATGGTAAGATTTTAATAAAGACCAAAGTTGTTGTAAGCAATGGGCAACCTGATATGATGAGAATCGAGTTTGTCGATAATGGCCCGGGTATTTTGCCTGACAATCTTGTTAATATATTCGATCCCTTTTATACCACGAAAGAACCTGGAAAAGGGACCGGTCTGGGGTTGTCAGTCAGCTTTATGATTGTGGAACAGATCGGCGGAGCGATAAAGGTAGGGGATGCCGGGGATGCCGGCACCAATATGACCGTATGCCTGCCATTTGGCAAAAAACATCAAGGGAAATAAAAAGAAGAAACATATGGATAAGACCGGAAAACACATTCTTGTCATTGATGATGAAGAGAATATGCGGCATATGCTCAAAATATTGCTTGAGAAATCCGGATATATTGTAGAGACAGCATCTGATGGGTCTGAGGCCCTAAATATGGTTGATCAAACTTTATATGATTTTATTCTTTGTGATCTTAAGATGCCGAATATAGACGGGATGGAATTTTTTGAATCTGCCCGGGATAAGTTGTGGGCAACTACTGTGATTATGATGTCAGCTTACGGTACAATAGATACGGCCATTGAATCCATGAAACAGGGAGCATATGATTTTATATCAAAACCATTCAAGTCCGATGAAGTCCTTTTGACTCTTAAAAAAGCAGAAGAACGGGAAAGTTTAAAAAGAGAAAACAGATGGCTTAAAGAACGTATTAAAAAAATACAAGGAAACTATACATTCGGCAAGCTGGTTGCAAAGAGCAAAGCTATGCAGTCTGTTTTCAAACTGGCCGAAAAAGTAGCGCAATACAATACAACGGTGTTGATTGTCGGTGAAAGTGGAACCGGAAAAGAACTGATTGCAAATGGTATCCATAGCAAGTCAGAGCGGTCCGGAATGCCTTTTGTACCTGTTAACTGTGGTGGAATTCCTGACAGTTTACTTGAAAGCGAATTTTTTGGATATAAAAAAGGCGCCTTTACCGGTGCTGATACCAATAAGAAAGGACTTTTTGAAGAGGCGGATGAAGGAACAATTTTTCTTGATGAAATTGGGGAGTTGCCCCAGCCTTTGCAGGTCAAACTATTGAGGGTGTTGCAGGAAAGTGAAATAAGACCGGTTGGTGAGTCAAAAACAAAAAAAATTGATGTGCGCATCATTGCGGCTACAGCTAAAAACCTGGAGGATGAAGTCAGTCAGGGTAATTTTCGTGAAGACCTTTATTACAGGTTAAATGTACTAAAAATTGAGTTGCCGCCTTTAAGGGAACGACCTGAGGATATCCCTTTGTTAAATCAACATTTCATTAATCTGTTTAATGAAAAATTTAACAAAGATATCAGGGAAATATCACCATCAGCGGTATCGCTTCTGTTGAACCGGCAGTGGCCTGGTAATGTTAGAGAGCTGGAAAATGTAATAGAGAGGGCAATTGTACTCGCAGAGGAACCGGTGCTTATGCCTGAAAATTTCCTTCCTGAGATCGAACAAAAAGTGGGTAAAGAAGATTTGGATGATATTTTTGATGGTTATTCTCTTAAGATCGCAAAGGGAAAATTTGAAAAAATGATGATTACAAAGGCGCTTGTAAAAACAGAAGGGAATCGATCCCAGGCATCAAGGCTCCTTGAAATAAGCCATCCTTCATTGTTGAGCAAGATCAAGGCCTATGGCATTAAAGCTTAGTGCGAACATTTCAAAAGTACCTGCCCGGGAGAATGCCTTAACATAGAATTAATGAAACCAATACCGATTTCTTGCATTTAATGGATGTATGATTATATTTTAGTAACTATGAAAGAAAATAATGAAAAACTACCAAACCCAAAAGAGCTTGAAAAGGAAATCGGCGAGTTCCTGAGCAGAAAATTTGGTGACAGTGTAAAACTTGTATCACCGGTCGCTATAGCCCAGGTTGAAACATCTGATAAAACAGGGGAAGGGGTAAAGCTTGAGAAGCCCATCGATTTTGATCTTACCCCTGAGGAACTTGTGGATTATCTGGATCAGTATATTGTCAAGCAGGATGCCGCCAAATCTGTTCTGGCCACAAAGATATGCACTCATTTTAACCGGATAAGGCGATATCAGACCTCGCTTGACAGTTTTGACGAAAAAATGATCGGTAATATCAAAAACAATGTGCTGATGGTCGGACCAACCGGTGTTGGTAAGACTTACATGATCAAACTAATCGCTGATAAAATCGGGGTGCCTTTTGTAAAGGGAGATGCCACTAAGTTCAGCGAGACCGGATATGTGGGTGGAGATGTTGAAGATCTGGTCAGGGATCTTGTAAGAGAGGCCGACAATGATTTGAATCTTGCGCAATTTGGAATCATTTATATTGATGAAATAGACAAAATTGCCTCCACACCGAATATGCTGGGTGCAGATGTTTCAAGAACAGGTGTTCAGCGAGCCCTGCTTAAACCGATGGAAGAAACAGATGTTGAATTAAAGGTTCCTCATGATCCGATTTCCATGATGCAGGAAATCGAGCGCTACAGAAGATCCGGAAAGAGAGAACAGAGTTCTGTGAATACAAGGAATATCCTGTTTATCATGAGCGGCGCTTTTTCCGGCCTGGAACAGATCATCAGAAAACGGATCGCAGACCAGGTGATAGGATTTGGCGCAAAAATCAGAAAGCCGGATCAACAGTTTAAAATTCTCAAACATGTTAAGTCAGAGGACTTAATCAAATATGGTTTTGAGTCTGAATTTGTAGGCCGTCTGCCTGTTAAGGCGGTTTTCGAAGTGCTTTCAGAAGATGATTTGTTCAACATCCTAAAAAACCCCAACAATCCGATTATACTGGGAAAGAAGCTTGATTTTGCGGCATACGGCATTAATGCCAGGTTTGATCTTAATGCATTGCGAAATCTTGCCAGGAGGGCTGCTGAAGAAAATACCGGTGCCAGGGGCCTTGTGAGTGCGGTTGAAGAAGCTTTGCTTGAATTTGAGAAAAAACTTCCGTCAACGTCGATAAAGAAATTTGCCATATCGGGTCTTGTGGTGGAAAACCAGAAAAAAATGCTCCAGGAATTGATTGAATCACATGAGACCCAAAATTATGATAATGAATTTCAGCGGATTGAAGATGAAGAAAAATTATTAATCAAGGAATACATAAGTAAAAACCGGAAATACCTTGCCAAAAAAATCAACCTTCGGCTCACTGAATCGAGGATTGACATTGCAGCCAGTTATTTTTGCCGGAATATAACGAATATTGAAATTGCTGTAAAAAAAATAAGAAAATATTATGATGAAGTTAAAAAAGTGGAACTCTATTTTTACAATAAACACAATATCAATGTTGTAATGGAAGATAATGCCATTGACTTTATTATAGAAGAATTTTTAAACCTTCCGGAAGATTTTGAGAAAGTTTACCAAAAAATAGTCTCTGATTTTGAATATGGTTTGAATCTGGTTCGTGAAAAGACAGGGAAGACCCGGTTTTTTATTGCACGCAAAGATCTTGAAGAGCCGGACAAATATATTGGAGAGCTTTTAAAAGACAAATCCAATATTCCGGAACCAGCTGACAACTGATAGGGTAAACGATGATAGGAATTTCAAAGCTTTACTGTGGTACTGTTGAACCGTCTGATGCACTTCGTTACGGACGCGACTCCGGCAAATTGCCATCCCATCTTCTTCAATTCTCAAGTGACAAACGGCCTGTTGTTGTCTGGAATATCACCAGGCGCTGCAATTTAAAATGTATACACTGCTATGCGCATGCTGACGAAACCTCCTCTGACAATGAACTCAGCACCGAACAGGGTAAAAAGCTGATTGACGACCTTGCCGGATTCAAAGTGCCTGTTATTCTGTTTTCAGGAGGAGAGCCGTTGGTGAGAAAGGATTTACCTGAACTTGCCGCATATGCAGTGGGAAAGGGAATGCGGGCTGTCATTTCTACAAACGGCACACTGATATCAGAGAAAATTGCCAGAACATTGAAAGAGATCGGCCTTTCATATGTAGGCATCAGCCTGGACGGGACGGAGAAGATAAACGACCGTTTCCGGGGAGTCAGCGGTGCTTTCAAGTCAGCCATCGAGGGGATAAAAAATTGTCAGAGCGCCGGCATCAAAGTCGGACTCAGGTTTACGGTTAACAAGTATAATGCAGATGAAATCCCTGCTATTTTTGACATCCTTGAAGATATGAATATTCCAAGAGTTTGTTTTTACCATCTTGTTTATGCCGGCAGAGGCTCAAGGATGATTGAAGAGGATCTGTCTTACGAAGAAAGCAGAAAGGCAGTCGACCTTATAATGGATAGAACAAGAAGTCTTCATGAAAATGGCAAGCCAAAAGAGGTTTTGACTGTAGACAACCATGCTGACGGCCCCTACCTTTATTTAAGGCTTCTTAAGGAAGATCCGGATCGAGCGGCAGAAGTTTTAAAGCTTCTTGAAATGAATGAGGGTAACAATTCAGGAAGGGGAATCGGATGCGTAAGCTGGGATGGAGAAGTATTTGCTGATCAATTCTGGAGGCATCACAGCTTTGGAAATGTAAGGGAAAGGCCTTTTTCGGAAATTTGGACCGACACTTCAGAGCCGTTGATGAAAAAATTAAAAGAAAAGAAAAAGCATGTTAAAGGCAAATGTGCTTCCTGCAGATGGCTTGATATATGCGGTGGAAATTTCAGAGTCAGGGCTGAAGCCGCTACCGGTGATCTCTGGGCATCTGACCCTGCCTGTTATTTAACAGAAGAAGAAATAAGTAAAAATTAGTATCTGCATTTTATAAAATGAAAAGGAGCCAAGATGCTTTTTCCTGATTACAGACCTAGACGGCTAAGACAGAGTGAAGGCTTACGTCGGCTTATAAGAGAAACAGTGTTAACGATAGATGATTTGATATTGCCGCTTTTTGTTGTTGACGGCAAAGGAGTAAAAAATCCCATACCGTCGATGCCCGGTCATTTTCAGTTGTCTGTTGACAATTTGATTGAAACCGTAAAAACTGCTGCGAATGCTGGCATACCGGCTATAATGCTATTCGGAATATCAGACAAAAAAGACCCTCTTGCCACACGTGCATATGCAAAAGATGGAATCGTACAAAAAGCAATTAAATCATTGAAAAACAAAGTCCCTGAAATGGTGGTCATCACCGATGTATGCCTTTGCCAGTATACTGACCACGGACATTGCGGTGTTGTTGACGGCGGCATTATAGACAACGATGCCAGTCTGGATCTTCTGGCAAGAGTTGCCCTTTCACATGCAAAGGCCGGTGCAGACATGGTGGCGCCTTCTGACATGATGGACGGGCGTGTTGCAGAAATTCGGCAAACACTGGATGAAAATGATTTAAGTCGGATTCCGATAATGTCTTATGCAGCAAAGTATTGCTCCGCATACTACGGCCCTTTTCGAGAGGCTGCTCATTCAGCACCTCAGTTTGGCGACAGGCGGACTTATCAAATGGATCCGGCCAATGCTGTTGAGGCAATTCGGGAGGTTTCCATGGACGTGGAGGAAGGCGCTGATATTGTAATGGTTAAACCGGCCTTGCCGTACCTAGATATCATTTACAGAATTCGTGAGGAGACCGATCTTCCGGTTGCAGCCTACAATGTAAGCGGAGAATATTCCATGGTAAAGGCAGCTGAAAAAATGGGCTGGATAGATGGAAGTAAAGTAATGATTGAGGCATTGACAGGCATCAAGCGCGCCGGAGCAGATATGATCATCACCTATTTTGCCTTGGAAGCAGCGGAACTGATAAACGGATCGAAATGAACACTTCGGAACATTCTCCTGAAAAAAAGGAAAGCAGTTTAAGGCTTGTTGCCTGGGAAACCACAAGAAACTGCAATTTGTCATGCAAACACTGCAGGGCTTCTGCCACCATGGGCCCCTATTCAGGTGAACTGGATACATCGGCATCATTGAGACTTCTCGAGCATATAGCTCAAGCAGGAAAACCAATTGTAATACTCACCGGCGGTGAGCCCTTGCTGCGTGAAGATATTTTCGAGATCGCAGATTTCGGCACATCAATTGGCCTTAGGATGGTAATGGCGCCGAACGGAACCTTAATAACAAAATCAGTTGCAGAAAAGATGGCAAAATCAGGAATCGCTCGAATCAGTATAAGCCTTGATGGTGCGACTGCCGAAAGCCATGACAGGTTCAGGGGTGTGGAAGGCGCGTTTGAAGGCGCTCTTCGCGGCATCCAATATGCAAAGGATGCAGGAATCGAATTTCAGATCAATACAACGATTACCAAAACAAATCTTGATGAAATCCCGGCGATACTCGATTCGGCAGTTAAGTTAGGAGCCGCAGCCCACCATATTTTTCTTCTTGTACCAACAGGGCGCGGCAAATATATCGTTGATCAGGAAATTACTGCAAGAGAATATGAGAATACCCTGAACTGGTTTTATGATCAGCGTGATAAGGTTCCCCTCCAGCTTAAAGCAACATGTGCTCCGCATTACTATCGCATCTTAAGACAGAGGGCCAAAGAAGACGGAAAATCCGTAACGTTTAAAACCCACGGACTCGACGCTGTCACCAGGGGGTGCCTGGGCGGTATCGGCTTTTGTTTTATATCGCACACCGGAATCGTTCAGCCGTGCGGCTTTCTGGATTTAAACTGCGGCGATGTCACTAAAAATAAGTTTCTGGATATCTGGAGTCATTCTGAAATTTTTCATTCCCTCCGAGACTACGGTCAGATTAAAGGAAAATGCGGGCCGTGTGAATTCAGGAAAGTCTGCGGCGGATGTAGAGCCCGAGCCTTTGAAGCTACAGGCGACTATCTCGC
>CAZTYY010000115.1:8790-10031 GCA_964617785.1 uncultured Desulfobacterales bacterium
CTGATCATTAAGTATCGGCCGAAGTCCTTGGTATGGAAGATATCAACCGGCTGCAGCAAAGGACTGCTGACGGGAACAACCTTGATTGGATAGATTCGAGCACTATTCAGCGTCCTCAATATGTTGAGTTCTTCAATAAGAGGGATTTCAATAACCAAATCGCAACCGCTTCGGATCTCGGGGGGCGGCCCCATAACCCGGATATCCCATCCCTCCTTTTTAAGAGCGTTTTCTGCTCTTATCACCTCGCTGGTGTTTTCGAACACCAGGATACCACGATCCAGACTTTGTTGGCCAGCATCTTTAAATTGCTTTTGTTTAAAAAAATTAAAAAGACCCAAAACTAATCCCTCGTAATTGCAATCCGGTATCCTTCATCCTCTGGTCGAACATCCTTCACCTGCCATCCCTGACTCGTGGCGGCGCGGCTCACGTTTTCCTTTGACGTGTCCGTGTCCACAATAATAACAATTTCGCCTTTTTCAATTTTTTTTATTTCATCCATGACCATCAAAACCGGCTGGGGGCATGAAAGTCCTCGTGCATCAATTGTTTTACTCATATTATCTCTCCTTATACATTCTTTTCTTTCATTGTAAACCCGATAAAAAGACATACGACAAGTCCGATAACCACAGCGGCAATTCCATGGGGACCTACGCCTTTGGGAGAACTTGCCAGGCCAAAGTTATGTGCAAAACCTGCGCCGACAATCATTCCCAATACAAATACCGCAGCATCTCCGTCACCTTCTCCGGCCAGAAACAATTGACGGCCAGGGCACCCACCTGCCAATGCAAATGCAAGACCGGCAACAACCATTCCGGCAAAGTTCCAGATATACTGGTTATGGGCCACAGGTTGTTTGATAAAGCCGGGGTTAAACTGTCCCAGAATCAAATTTACTACAAACGCTGCAACAATAAGAGCAACAATTCCTAAAAACAAATGCGTCTGTTTAAACAGAATCAAATCTCTAAATGCACCCATGGTGCAGAAACGGCTTCTCTGCGCTAAAAACCCTATGCCAAGGCCGACAGCCAAAGAAATGAACAAGGGAGCATGCATGGCACCGGGGCCTTTGATGCTATAAAAAAGAATCCCGGTCTTTGCCTCTCCTTTGACCTGCGGGAAAATGAGCATTAATACGAAAAAACCAAGCATGACAAATGGAAGCAACCATCCTGCCGAAGAATATGATTTCTGACTGCGGCCTAAATTGTATCCACCTTTAAAGAATA
>CAZTYY010000116.1:0-4023 GCA_964617785.1 uncultured Desulfobacterales bacterium
ATCTTTTCTTACGAAAGGTTAGTTGAATTAAAAAAAAAGCAACAAATATACCAAACATGATTTTTTTATATTCTTTGGGACTTCTTTTAAGCGACAGTTTGTTTAAAAGGCATCACTTTTTCCTTCCTATAAAGTTATCTTAAAAGAAAAGTTTTTATTTCGGAACTATCGACTCACTTTTTTCTTGTTATTCGGAATTTAAAGTTCCGTTTTATTAGGACAGACTACTTGTGATGAAAACTATATATATAAAAACTTATACCGACATATATCAGACGCCTTAACGTTCTATAGATCCTTGACAACTTTATTTCTTTGGCACCTTTTTTGCTCTATGTTTGAGTTGTCCATAATTGGAGAGTGATCTCTACTGATCTGTCCGTCCAAACCGGAAAGAGATTTAGGCGATTGAATGTTAAACATGAATAATTAAGGAGAATGAGATGAAAAAGAAATTGGTGTCTATGATTTTGTTAGCGTTATTTTTAATTTTCGTTAATAATGCAGGAGCGGTAACGGTCAATACAGATGACAATGCGATTCTGCTTGCAAGTGATGATTCCTCCTATTCGTCAGATGATGATACCCTTCCTGAAACCGATCAGGAAGTGCCCATTGATCAGGATCCTGATACCCTTGAAGAAGATCCTGTTTCGGTTGATGATGAGGACAATGAACCTCAGCCTGATGACGAACCAACGGAACAGGAAGAAAAACAACAGACTGAATAGCCGCTTCATTTTCCATAAAAGTAAATGCCGCTCTATAACATTTGAGCGGCATTTTTTATCATCTGGCTTTACAGCAGTAATTTTTTTTTGTAACTCAATGCGCCTATACACTAATAGATTTTGAACGGGATGCATTTTGATGAAAAACGCTTATTAATAGCCTGTCTTTCAGATGAAGCACCGTGAAAAATCCTTTATCGGTGGTAATGCTTTATTTGTACGGAATCAAAGCAATATTTATGATGTATTATACTGAAGTACAGCATAGCATATTTTTACACTGTAACCTCTATGCCGGACTGCATGCTTGTTTGCGTATGTGGTTATATAACACAAAATTTTTGAACAACTCGGATCTGAAGATAAAGAGTGTCTTATGGTTAATTTTGGTCGACACGGGATTATTAACGGCAATAATGCCGAACGTATATTCAGGGCAGTGGGCGATTTTATAAAAGGGCTGGATCTCAGATAAGCGCACTAAACAGCAGCCTGCCTGCAATGGCAAGGCACTCAGCATCCAAAAAAATATCGGCCCGCTTTTCAAACAGTACTGAACAGTGAGCCGGAAAACCTTCATCAGCGTCATTAAACAGCAGCAACAAAGGAATTCTGGGCAGCACATCAAATTTCATGGCAAGATCGTAAGAGACTTCAATTTCCGGTGCATGGCCGCCAAGCAACCTGCACGCCTTTTCCATTTCAAATGTTTTTCCTGAAAAATATCCTGAGATCGCCAGTTCTACGTCATTTGAAAAATATGTTGTCAAAGGGCCTGAGTCTTTGAAATCCCTGAATGAGACCCACTCTTTTTGATCTGAAAGATTTTCCGGACAGAGAAGTATATATTTGCACAGAATAATGCAAATATCGAAAGACGGCTTTTTACCTGAAGTATCGGATATGGAATTTCCATTAATGATATACGATTCTCCAAATAACGGGACCGTGATTGTTTTACTTTCAACACTCACACCAAGATTTTCCTCTGCGGACTTTAAGTCCATTTCTGCAATCTTTAGGAGATAATCTTTATACGTTTTTTTAAAAACAGGGGCTACGGGTTTCATTTTTTAGAACCTAAATTTTTATGACCTGAATAACCTATCACTTTTTTAATTATGTTTCAACATTGACCATTTACAGGGCTTCCCCTAAAAGTAAAATTTAAACGTCGACAATTGTTTAAATTACAGTTGGCCACCTCTGGGAAATATCTTATTTTTCGTAAGGTTATTTTTCAGTTGTGATTTTCAAATAATATTTTCAAGTCTACCCAAAGGTGTTATGAAAGATTAGTGGACTTTGAAATTGCCAGAGCGGTTTCATAAACAAGGAGAAAGGGAGAATGTTTATGTCATTAATGGAATACGAAATAGACGGACAAGTAGCAATTCTTACCTGGAACAGCGGGGAAAATCGTTTCAATCCTAAATTTTTAAAAACTCACATTGACACCATGGCAGAAATCGAAAAAAATACCGACGCCCGTGTGCTTATTGTTCGGTCTGCCCATGAAAAAATCTGGTGTAACGGAATCGATCTGGATTGGCTTGCAACGATTATATTTGAGAAAGACAAAGCACCCGTAAAAAAATTCTTCTTTCAGCTAAATGACTTTTTTCGGAGTTTTCTCACCAGCCCTCTTATTACTGTGGCTAACATGAATGGACACGCCTTTGCCGGTGGTGCTATGGTAGCTTGCACTTGCGATTATCGTTACATGAGAAGCGACCGAGGATTCCTCTGTATTCCTGAAGTAGACCTGGGCATGCGTTTTCTACCTGGTATGCTGGCCATTTTGAAAAATTCCATACCCGGCCACACTATTAAGGATATGGCGCTGGCTGGAAGGCGTTTGACAGCAGAGCAGTGTCTGACTGCAGGCATTATCCAGAAAGAGTGTCATGTGGACAAATTGCTGGATGAAACCTTGACTTTCGCTAAAACGCTTATCAAAGAGCGTGTCGTTGTGGCTGCCATCAAAAGGGATCTGTATTCAGAAGTGCTGAGAGTGATGGACATCGAAGACCCTGTGGTTATTCACGCAGGCGGGTGGAATGTTTAGGGTCGCGCCTGTCTTGTAAGATGGATACGTTGAATATGCTCGATACTCTAACTTAAAAGTGGACCAGATTTGGGAAGACTTCAAACTAGTCAAACCCTGTGGCAGGTCGCTGGATTGGAGAATAATACTTTGGATAAAATGCACTTAGCATTATTTGATTTTGATGGGACAATAACAACCAAAGATACAATTTTTAATTTTATAAGATTTTCCTGCAATAATGGAAAAATATATTTTGGTTTTATTATACTTATGCCGGTGTTTATTTTTTATGGATTGAAACTTTTATCACATCACAGGGCAAAGGAGATTATACTTGCCTACTATTTTGGAGGCTGGGACAAAAATAAATTCATTGGCTGGGCAGATCGATATGCGGAAGAAATCCTGCCAAATATTATTAGGCCGGCAGCATTAGATAAGATCAATTGGCATTTAAAACAAAACCATCGAGTTGCTGTTGTAAGCGGTTCACTTGATATTCTTATTAGCTCCTGGTGCAAGGAACGGGGCCTTGATATCATATGTACAGAGTTGGATCTCAATAATGATACAATCACCGGCAAACTTGCTTCTAAAAATTGTTTTGCTAAAGAAAAACCAATCAGAATAAAAGAAAAATACAAGCTGGAAGAATTCTCTCATATATATGCATATGGAGATAGTTCAGGAGACAGGCCCATGATGGCATTAGCTCATGAAAGCTATTACAGAGCATTTGAATAATACTTTATACCTTGGGAGATGACTCAATCTTTCAAGTCTCTCACTTGCGATTGAGTTTTTAGGGTTTTATCCATAATGCCGGATTCGAACAAATCTTTTGGGTAATGCATGCAATAAAAATCTCCTGATAAACTCAACAGTAGTGATGATCTCCTTGCATATCTTGTTGGTCTTACGATTTTTATAGGTAAAGGTGACAATCCCTTCTTTTAACGCCCTAAATATTTGATAATAAACTCCGGACGATCAATCGGTTTTTTGATATAGACCACCCACTTTTTTGTTTGCAAGAATTATCGGATTTAATTCATGGGGAAGTGTAAACACTTTGTGAAAATGTATTTTAAAGACATAGGATAATTATCATATCCGGTATATTGCGCCTATTTATATCGTATATGCCATTTTGAATATCAAATATCACATTTTGCCAAAAACCGACTATCTTTCTACCTGATATTGTTGTTATATTAACGTTGGCACGGAATATGCTATTTA
>CAZTYY010000116.1:4033-9970 GCA_964617785.1 uncultured Desulfobacterales bacterium
CTTTTTTAATTACGGTCCAAGCTTTTTACGAGACTGTCAAATACCAAGTTTTGCAAAAAAACGTTTGTCTTTCCGCCTGATATTGTTGTGATATTAACATTGGCACAGAATGTACTATTTATTCCTTGCAAAACAGGAGTTTAAAATATTATATAATATTTTAAAACCTTTTCATTTTGCATTAAGGTGCATTAGGGATAACATACGGTGAAGCCGGGGATAATTCCTGTATCGGCTCATCTTTTTAATAAAGGCTTACGGAAAGGGGAACTAAATGGACCAGTTCATAATCAACTTCAAAATATGGCTTTTCGGATTCTCTTTAAAATTGCTCAGCCTGGCTTTTAAAATCAGCAAAACATTACGTAAAGAGATTTATAATAAAGAAACAGGTTTTGTATTTAATGCCAAATATCAATTTAAGACCCGTGATGACAGTGTTAATGTATATGTTATATTTGAAAACGGTAAAATGAAAACAGGGAAGGGTGTCATCAATAATCCCGACATAACGGTTTTTTATAAAGATAAAGAGACACTGGCAAAAATATATAATAAAAGCCCCGAAGAATCACTAGATTATCTTTTGACCAATGAAATGAGTTATACAGGGAACATGGCCTACCTGGTCAAATTTTCATATATTTCAACAGTTCTTTCAGGTGCTAAAATCAAAGGCTACAAGGGGCCGGAGAATCAGGTTCTGTTCCCGCCTCAGGATATTGAAAAAGGAGAAAGAAAAAGGAAGCTTAATAATGAGCGACTAGGCCGCAAGGTCGACAATGTCCAATGGTTGGAAGACCCATATCTGGAAAAATACGCCATCGATGATTTCCCAAGGTTAAAAAAATTAAAAACACGACGATTTTCCCTGAAGCCTGCAATATGCATTGAAAGGGCGCAGCTTCTGACCGAATATCATAGAAAGAATGGTTTTGAGACAGACAGTTCAGGAAACCCAATCGATCCAAATATTCGTCAGGCCCGGGCAATGAACCATATCATGACTAACCGGAAACCGATAATTCACGATGAATACTTACTGGCCGGATCTACTACCACAAAAGAGGTGGGGGTTCCGATTTATCCAGAATTAATAGGGCTGACGATCTGGCCTGAGTTAAGATCCATGGGTGACCGGGAACTTAATCCCAATGACATTGCTCCCGGGGATGCGGATATTTTGAATTTTGAAGTATTTCCATACTGGATGGATAGAAATATCCGTGAATATTGCCGCAGCAAATACAACAATCCTATATCTCAACAGCTGGAAGAGCGGTTTGTCCTTTATTTCATGATGAAAAATAACGCAATATCTCATACTGTTCCTGACTTTCCCAAAGTGATCAGTTTGGGAATGGAAAATATCAGGAACCAAGCAGTTAAAATGAAAGAAGACGCTAAAGAAGAAGATAAGATAAATTTCTATGAAGCAATTCGGATTTCAATTGATGGTGTTTTGAATTATGCAATGAACTTAAGCAAGGAGGCAACGCGAACAGTAAATTTTTTGAACCCGGGCGAGCCTAAGCAGTTGGGACGGATAAAAGAATTAAAGGAAATGGCAAGGATCTGCGAGAAAGTACCTGCGAAACCGGCTGACACGGTACATGAGGCATTAATGTCCATTTGGATCAGTTTTGTTTGCCTGCATGTTGAAAACGCCAATTCTGCACTGTCCATTGGAAGGCTCGATCAGATGCTTCAACCTTTCTTTCTCAGGGAGATTTCAAAAGCAAAGAATGAAGAGGAGAGAGAAGCCATCATTAAAAGAACTATGGAGCTTGTGGGAAACCTTTTTTTAAGGATAAATGATCACGATCCATTAATGCCCAGTGTCGGGAATAAATTATTTGGCGGCAGTTCATCCGATGATACGGTTACTGTCGGCGGAGTTGACGGAGAAGGAAATAATGCGGTCTGCGATATGACGTATATTATTCTGAAAGTTGCAGAGATGCTTTGCTTTCAGGACCCGAATATGAATGCCAGATATTATAGCGGCATTAATTCAAAGGAATATCTAAGGCGTTTGTGCGAAGTTAACACTAACATGGTCGCCTCACCGATTATCCATAATGACAAAACAATGATAGAGGCACTTGTCAACCAGGGAATAAAGATTGAAGATGCGAGGGACTGGGCGGCTACAGGTTGCGTAGAACCAACAATAGCGGGCAAACATTACGGCCATACGAATTGCATGCTTTTAAACATGGTGGCCCCAATGGAAATGGCTTTAAACAACGGTGTTCATCCAGTCATGGGAGAACAGATCGGTCCAAAAACTGGTGAAGTCAGGGCCTCGTTTGATAGGTATGAAGATTATCTGGATGCCTATAAAGCTCAGCTCAAATATCTTATAAACCAGTCGGTTGAGATCAATAACTACCTGGGATATGCTCATCAGTATATTCATCCGACACCGGTATTATCCTCCATGTTTACCGGGCCGCTTGAAAAAGGCAAAGATGTTATCTTCGGGGGTGCGGAGTACAATACCTCAGGTGTCGCCTTGGTATCACTGACCGACGCCGTGGACAGCCTGCTGGTCATTAAAGATTTGATATACGATAAAAAGGAATTAGACTTTCCAACCTTGATGAAGGCAATTGGAAATAATTTTGAACAAGACGGTTCTGCCGGTGTTTTAAAAAGAATTGAAAGAGTGCCTAAATTCGGTTCCGACGAACCCGGAACCAGGGAGGTGGCCCAGGACCTGATCGATTTCTGCTATGATTTATATTGTTCGCAGGATAACTACAGGGGAGGCAAGTACGTTCCCGGGTATTGGTCAATCAGCTATCATGTCGGCTTTGGAATGCTTTCCGGTGCCTTGCCATCCGGCAGGAAAAAAGGCAAGGCATTTACTCCCGGACTGACGCCTTCTCCTGGAGCAGCCGACCAGTTACTTCAGAATATTCATACCGTAGCAGGCTTAAACCATTTGAAAATGCCGAATAATATTGCGTTTAATGTTAAACTTGCGCCGCATTCAAATGATTCCCATGAGAAAACCCTCGATTATTTTACCAGTTATGTCCAGAGTTATTTTGACGAAGGAGGGATGCAGTGGCAGTTTAATGTGATCACCTCGGATATTTTGCGGGACGCTATGGAAAACCCGGAAGAATATCACTGGTTGCTTGTTAGAATTTCGGGATACAATGCATATTTTACGAAAATAAATAAAAACATGCAGATAGAGTTGATTGAACGTCAGGAATTTAATTAACAAAACATTGAAAGGGTACCCATTATGACCGACATTATTGCAGTAACAGATAAAGTACTGGATGTTGATCTCACATCAGGGAATGTCCGCACCATTGACATATCGGCTGTTGACAGAAAAAAATACATTGGTGGAAAAGGGCTGGCGCTCAAGCTTTTATATGATCATTTGGAGGCTGGGGTTGACCCTCTGTCTCCGGATAATATTTTGGTTATGATGAGCGGCCCGGCAACCGGCACAACAGCTCCTTCGGGCGGACGATTTGCAGTTGTATCAAAATCGCCTCTGACCGGTATTTTTGCTTCTTCTTACACAGGAGGACGATTCGGGCTTAGTTTGAAAAAGGCGGGATACGACGGTATCATGGTTCGCGGAAAATCCGAATCGCCGGTGTACATAAAGATTGATAACCAGGAAACCTCTGTTAAGGATGCCTCTCTTCTTTGGGGAATGGATACGCATGACTTGCAGGAATCTATGAAAGATGAAGGTGACTGGGTTGTCATTGGTCCCGCAGGAGAGAATCTAGTGGGATTCGCAGTTATCGCGGCCGGGAAACGGATTGCCGGGCGATGCGGCCTTGGTGCAGTTATGGGCTCAAAGAATCTGAAAGGCATTGTTGCTTCAGGTAATAGGAAAATCATTCCGGCAGACCCTGATTATTTTAAAAAGGCTGTAAAGATCGCCAGCAAAAAAATTAAATCCCATGAAATTACAGGTACTATACTTCCTGAACAGGGGACGCCTCTTAATGTTATGAAATACGGGCCTTATGGCATCATGCCGGTTCGTAACTTCAGCCGGTCAAATGTTGAGAAAATAAATGAAATAAGTGGTGAAACAATCCGGGATAATCATTTTCATAAAAAACATGGATGCATTGGTTGCTTTATTCAATGCGGAAGAACCGGAATTTTTAATAAAAAAAAGATGATATCACCGGAATATGAGACCATCGGCCTGATGGGATCGAATTTGATGATCAGCGACCTGTCTAAAATCGCTTCCTGGAATGAACAGCTTAACCGGCTCGGGATGGATACAATCAGCACCGGAAATGTGATCGGCTTTGCTATGGAGCTTACCGAAAAAGGCATTATTGAAAGCAACCTTTCCTTTGGACGTTCCGAAGGCATAGAAGAAATAATAGAAGATATCGCCTTTCGCCGAGGCCTGGGCAATGATCTTGCTGAAGGAGTTAAAAAATTTTCCGAAAAGGTCGGCGGAAAAGATTTCGCAATTCATGTCAAAGGCCTTGAAATGGCCTCATATGATCCCAGGGGATGTACCGGGCAGGGTCTTGGATATGCCACGGCAAACAGCGGCGCAACGCATTTGTCCGGAAGCACACATGCAATTGAAGCGGGATCGTATCTAAGCCCGCAGGGGACAAAAGGAAAAGCACATTTCGTAAAATTTTTACAGGATCTGACCGAAGCAGTTAACTCTGCAATTTTCTGCATCTGGACTGAGTTTCCGTTCCTTGAAGAAAATTTTATATACAAATATACACCTGTCTTTATCATGCGCTTTTTGATGCGCAACATGCCTGCCATTGCCGTGGCTACCACTGATCTTTCAGACTATGCAGCCGTACTTTCAGGAATTATGGGATATAAAGTCAGCCAAAAAGATTTTACCGGAATCGGCGAAAGAATTTTTAACCTTGAAAGATTTATGAACTGCCGGGAAGGTATAAGGCGGGCGGATGATACACTCCCACACCGTATTTTAAAAGAAGTACGTGAAGACGGATGGCCACCCATCGAACTCGAAAAAATGCTGGTTAAATATTATAAGCTAAGGGGGTGGGATCAATCCGGACAGCCGAAGACGTCAGTGCTAGACAAACTCGAAATTTTAGCAGAAAATTAATATATATATGAATAAGGAGGCGCAAACATGAACAATCCTGAAGTAACCGGGCAGGCATTGAGTATTTTAAGAAGCGGAGAAAATTTTCACTGGTCATTCATCACCCTTTTTGTTCTTGTGGTATATGTATACTATAGTGAAATAGAGAAAAAAAACTGGAATGCAATTGCGGCAGGCCTGACGCTTTATATGATTCACTGGTTTGTGGAAATTGTAAACGCACTGATCCAGCATTTCAGCGGTCATGCCCTGTGGACGGTTCCGACAGGAACATCCTTCCTGATTCTTGTGGGATTGGGCATTGAGATTAATATGATGTTTTCGATTGCGGCCCTTACATTTGCAAAAATACTTCCTCAAGACCCTAAAATAAAAATTCTTGGAATCAATAACCGCCTGCTCATCGGTATCGGCTGTGCAGCTTTTGCTTCTTTTCTTGAAATATTCTTTGTCCAAACGCCCGCCTTTGCTTGGGTCTACCCCTGGTGGGGCTCGATACCGGTCTTTATTACCGTATATATTCCATTTTTTGTTGTGGCCTTCTACGTACACGATTGGGAGAGAAAGCATCAAAAAGCATTCATCGGTTCGTTATTTGGGTTGAACTTAGCCATGATGATTGTTTTTGCAGGTGTACTCAAGTGGATATAAGACAGAGTCTCTAATCCATAAAAAGTTATAGTTGTATTGTTGCCTGGTTATGATGTATGATAAAATAATATTATCAGTTTTCTATTTAATTCAGATTTTTAACAACTCTTAGAGTAAGGTCTCAAAAAAGCAGGGAGGGTCAAGGATGTCTCATTTATAAATAGGTGACTGTT
>CAZTYY010000117.1:0-9925 GCA_964617785.1 uncultured Desulfobacterales bacterium
TACGGAATTACTGGGGATTATTGATGGTGGTTGAAAAATTTTATTTTTGACCTGAGAAATGTGATGTTTAAGACCAAAATAAGGGCAACTTTTAAAGTTATTTCCAATTTTTTCAATGCATTACTACGGCCCGACCCTAATTCCAACCTAATTCGCTAATTCACAATTGCAAAACTGGGAAAAGGCAAGAGAGGTTAAATGCTTGACCATGTTGGAGCCGACGAGCGGACTCGAACCGCTGACCTGCTGATTACGAATCAGCTGCTCTACCACCTGAGCTACGTCGGCAGTAAGGGTTAAGTAATTGAAAAGACTTATTAACATAAAGATTATGGAAAATCAAGATAAAATCAAAAACGGCTTAAAATGGGTTAAAACGGGCATAAAAATCGAAGAATAATCGAAGGTGGAAAATGAAAAAATGTAAAAAAGAGTTCCCCATGCTACAGTATAAGGACACCGGAAACACCCCGCCGCCTCCGCTACCTCCCTGATGTTACATGACAAACTTAATAGGACCAGCCTCATGAAAAAACTAACCGCAAAACAAAAACAATTCGCTAAAGAGTACGTTATTGATCTTAACGCTACTCAAGCTGCGATAAGAGCCGGATATTCCAAGGCATCTGCAAGAAATTACAGGGTGTAAAAAATCTTTCATTGTCATTCCTGATTGAAACCATGGAAATATTTTTTAATCACGGATTTTATCGAAATACAAGTTGAATTAAAGCTGACGGAGGAATACGGAATGCCCATCTACGATGTGGGGAATTTTCGATTCGTTTTAGTTGTGCCGTATATCTCATTGACACACAATCATGTCTTGAATATACAAAGATACTTGCGGGGTATGGATTATTCTCATGTAAATTAAATCAAAATAAGGGGAGTCAGGATGAGTCGATGTCTGGTAACCGGAGCTAATGGCTTCTTGGGAAAACACCTGGTAGATAGGCTGATACAAAACGGTCATGATATTACCCTGTTGGTAAGAAACCCTGATTGTTCCGATAAAAAACGCCTGGTAGACCATTGGCACCAACAAGCAGCCATGGTTCAGCATCACGGGCGTGATGCAAACATCAGGATTTGGAACGGTGATGTCAGAAAACCGGATCTTGGTGTTGATGCAAACCTCTTGGTGACGGATTTTCATCATATCTATCATCTGGCTGCAATCTATGACCTTGGAGCAGATGAAACCCTTACCCTGGATACCAATGTGGGCGGAACCCAACATCTTCTGAAAAAACTTGATGACGATAAATTTTCCGGTTGCCTGCATTTTGTAAGTTCCATCGCAGTAGCAGGAGATTTTAAGGGTGAGTTCAGCGAACGCATGTTTGAACAAGACCAGAAACACGATCATGTTTATAATCGCAGCAAGTATGAATCCGAAAAACTGGTCAGAGAAAAACGTTCAACGCAGAATGGGTATGAAATTCGGATTTACCGTCCTTCTGCAATCGTAGGCCATTCAAAAACCGGTGAGATGGATCGTATTGACGGACCATACTATGGCTTTCTGGCGATCACTGCCATGAAAAAAATCCTGCCCCCCTGGCTGCCCCTTGTTGCGCCGAAAAACAGAACACTCATGGACATGGTGCCCGTGGATTATGTGGCTGACGGGATTTACTTCTTGAGTATGATGGAAAAAAACCAATTGCCTGATGACCTGTTCTGTTTTCACCTGACAGATCCGCAAGCGCCAACCATGACCAGGGCCATAAAACTGTTATTAAAAGCCGCAGACGGCCCCCGAATCCAATTCACCTTTTCAACCGACTGGGCAAAGGCTTATCTGGGGGTAATCGCCCAGGCATCCAATCTGAAAAGTATCGAACTGGTCAAGCAAGGGCTGCTGAACAGTCTCAATATTCCGTTGCAGATTTTTGACGCAATGATGCCCGACGTGCGTTTTGGAGCAGGCGAAACCATCCGGTTGTTGAAAAAAAAAGGTGTTGTCCTGCAACCCTTTGATGCCTATGTGCCTATCCTCTGGGACTACTATAATCGACACTTAGATCCCCAAAGAACAAAAGAAGAAAGCAGCAGACGGGCATTCCAGGGAAAGGTGGTGGTGATCACCGGCGGATCAGAAGGGATTGGTTTTGCCAGTGCAAAACGATGCGTGACCTATGGCGCAAAAGTGATCCTGGTTGCCCGGAAACAGGAAAAGCTGAATCAGGCCCTGCTTGAGCTTGCGCCCATAGCAGAGCAGAACGGCGGCACCATTGAAACCCGCACCTGTGATATTGCAAAACTGGATGAATGCGACAAGCTGGTAACCTATATCCTGAAACAGCATGGGTATGTGGACATCCTGTTTAACAATGCCGGGCTTTCCATCCGGCGATCCATCGGCAAATCCTTGAATCGGTTTCATGACTTTCAACGCACCATGCAGACCAATTACTTTGGCAGCCTCAGAATTCTCCTTGGCCTGCTGCCATCCATGGTCGAGAGAACCAGCGGACACATCCTGTATTCGTCCACAATGGGAACACTCGCACCAACACCCCGGTTTGGCGCCTACCTGGCGAGCAAAAGTGCCATGGATGCCCTCCAGGATTCAATGGCTGCAGAGTATGCAGACCGAAATATCCATTTTACATCCATCAAATATCCAATGGTGAAAACCGGTATGCTTGCCTCCACCAGTGATTATGACGACATGCCGGCTGCCACACCGAAATTTGCCGCACAGATGTTTGTGGACGCTGTCCTGAACAAGCCCAGCAAACAGATGACCGGCACCGGTTTGATGATCGGAATCTCAAATCTTCTCACCCCCAAAGTCATGACACAACTCTATAACTATGCCTATAAAATTTGGCCGGATGAACAAGGAGACTTCCCGGAAATGGAACAGGACCGGTCTATTATGAAAAAGCTGATTCCGTCAACGCCCATCTGAGGTGGAATATCAGACAAACACGCGGCTCATAGGGACAAAGAGATGACCGTTGCTCCAACTCATTTTAACTTCCCCCTATAATTTTGCCATCTGGCAAATAGAAGAAATCGACCATGGCGATATTCAAAAATGGGACCTGATTCAGGCTCCGTTTACATTAATTCACCCAAACGGTATCCGGGGCGTGTTTTCTCCCCGTGAAATCCAAGAACTCGTATCCTTAACCGAACAACTGGTGGCGTAATATGTTACTCAACAACCCTGAAATTAACAGTCAAATATATAAACTCTGGGACACCTTCTGGAACCCTTCATTACTCCTTGCATTATGTGGCTTTGTTGGTTATAATGTTCGATTAAATTTAATATAATCAATCAATTTTGAAAGTTTAATATGAACCAACAGATAGACATATCAGCTTTTAGACACCTTTATCCGTTTGAGTCCCATTATCTTGACTTGAACGGCCTTAAATATCACTATCTTGACGAGGGAAAAGGCGAACCGATTGTCATGCTTCACGGGAACCCCACCTGGTCTTTTTATTATCGAAGCCTGGTTAACGGGCTTTCCGGAGAATACCGTACAATCGTGCCGGATCACATCGGCTGCGGCCTGTCCGACAAACCGGATGATAAAACCTACGATTACAGACTGAAAAGCCGTGTCGACGACCTGGAAAAACTGCTGGATCATCTTGGCATTAACGAAAACATTACACTGATCGTACATGACTGGGGCGGAATGATCGGCATGGCATACGCACTCCGACATCCTGAACGGATTGCAAGGCTTGTCATAGCAAACACCGCTGGTTTTTTTACGCCCAACGATAAAGGAATCCCCTTCAGGCTATGGCTGATCAGACACATTGCACCGTTTGCTGTGCCGGCTGTTCTCGGATTAAATATTTTTTCATTTGCCGCCCTTTACATGGCATCCTCAAAAAAGCTTCCAAAAGATGTAAAGGCCGGATTGACAGCACCTTACAACTCCTGGAATAACCGGATTGCCACCCTGAAATTCGTACAGGATATTCCCATAAAAGAGAGTGATCCAAGTTATCAGCTTGTGGATTCAGTACAGGAAAACCTTCACAAGTTATCCGATATCCCTAAACTGATATGCTGGGGAGAAAACGATTTTGTGTTTACCATGGAATTCTTCAAAGAATGGAAAAGACGATTCCCTGATGCTGAATTTCATACGTTTCCTGAGGCGGGACACTATCTTTTTGAAGATGTTCCTGATAAAATTTTACCTCTGATAAAGAATTTTTTAAAAAACCATCCAATATCCTGTAATGGCTGCTGAAAAAAAGAAAAAAAAGAGATCGCCGATCATTTTCATTGTTCTACTTCTTTTAGTAGCCGGATTTGGTGGAGCAGCGTATTTCATGCTCATCAATAAAAATAAGCTGCCGACAACCAAAAACATTTCTTTAAATGAAGAAATTCTGTCTTTTTCCATTGAAATACTTCCGGAAATATCAACCGCCCTTTTGACCATAGACTATGAGCTGTATGTCATTGACAATGAAATCGAACGACTCAACAAAATGGAGAAAGAATATCCTCGCCAGAAACGAATCATTTTTTTAGAAAAAAATGCATGTAACGCCATCAGAAAAAACCTTGAAAAATCTTTGGCAGATCTCGAAAAAGAGATTGAAACCATTTTTGTCTCCTATTCGGTTAACATGGAAAAAGGATTGCTGATGATTGAAGAACAAAAAAATGGTATCTTGAAAAAAACCCAAACAGCACTTGAAGCTTCAAATGAATTGACCCTCAGGCTAACTTCTAAAGAAAAAAAAGGGTTTTTTGATAAAATAAAAGATCAACTATTCAACTGAGAAAGGCAATACAATATAAAATGGACGAACAGAATTACAGCAGAACAGAAGACATTGTGAATGTGTCTTATTTTCTTAAGGAAAACTCTAATAAATTCCCTTATAAGCGGGCTGTAGTCTTCCCGGAAGGTCATGACGGCAACGGCCGTGTGGCCTATACACACTTAACCTTCAGGCAACTTGACCGGGAGTCCGACAGGATAGCGGCAGGCCTTGAAAAAGCAGGTATTACCAGAGGGACCCGAACCATACTCATGGTTAGGCAGAGCCTTGACTTCTTTGCACTGACCTTCGCCCTTTTCAAGGCCGGTGCGATACCGGTGGTTGTCGACCCCGGGATGGGCATCAAAAGGATGCTGAACTGCATGAGCGAAGGAAGACCTGAAGCATTTATAGGAATACCCCTTGCACATGTGCTGAGAACGGTTTACCCCAAATTTTTCAGTACAGTGAAGACATTTGTTACTGTGGGGAAAAAGTATTTCTGGGGCGGTTTAACACTGAAGCAGATCAGGGAGAACGCTCCCCTTGTTCATAAGACCGCAGAAACCGTCAGGAATGAAACCGCTGCGATACTCTTCACATCAGGCAGTACCGGACCTGCAAAAGGTGTTGTATATACACACGGCACATTTGACGCACAGATCAGACAGATCAAATCACACTTTGAGATCGGAGAGAATGAAATAGATCTGCCCACATTCCCCCTGTTTGCTCTTTTCGATCCTGCCTTAGGCATGACAGCGATTATACCGGACATGGACCCAACCAAACCAGCCTTCGTAAACCCTGAAAAAATCATCGAGGCCATCATCAACCACGGTGTCACCAACATGTTTGCCTCCCCTGCCCTTTTAAATCGTGTGGGGCGATACGGAAAGGAGAAGGGGTTAATGCTCCCGTCACTCAAACGGGTTGTATCAGCCGGAGCCCCTGTGTTGCCATCAAACATAGAGCAATTCTCGTCCATTTTGACAAAGGATGCTGAAGTCCATACGCCTTACGGTGCAACCGAGGCGGTTCCCATTGTTTCTATTTCAAGCCATGAAATTCTTTCCGAAACAAAAGAACTGAGTGAAAAAGGATTCGGCACATGCGTCGGCAGACCGATTAACGACACTGAGATACGCCTTATTAAAATAAGTGACAAACCCATTAAAAACTGGTCTGAAGACCTTGTGGTTCCCGAAAATGAAATTGGTGAAATTATTGTAAAGTCGCCTGTGGCATCACGATGCTACTATGAAAAACCCAAATATGATGCAATCCATAAAATCATTGACGGCTACGGATTTTGGCACAGAATGGGCGATCTTGGATGGAAAGATAATAAAGGTAGAATCTGGTTCTGTGGAAGAAAGACCCACCGTGTGATCACACAAAATGGCACCCTCTACACCATTCCTTGCGAAGCAATATTTAATGCTCATCCCGCTGTATTTCGAAGCGCCCTTGTGGGTATCGGAAAATCTGCTGATCAGAAACCGGTTATCTGTATTGAAATAGAACCGAATCAAAAACCACACAAAAAAACCCTCGAAAAAGAACTCCTTGAACTCGGGGCACAAAATATTATCACAAAAGACATTAAAAAAATTCTTTTTCATAAGTCTTTTCCGGTAGATATCAGGCATAATTCAAAAATCTTCAGGGAAAAACTGGCAATATGGGCTGAAAAAAAACTCGATAAAAGACAAGGCTGATGACGGAAGGACAAAAAAAAGATATTCTCATAACCGGAGGCGGCGGTTTTTTAGGAAAAGCTATTGTAAAACAGCTTATAGAGAAGGGGGAAACGGTTGTCAGTTTTTCCCGCGGCTTTTATCCGGAACTTCAATCCTTGGGCGTCAAACAGATACAGGGAGATCTTGGAGATAGAGATGCTGTAATGAACGCTGTAAAAGGAATGGATCTTGTTTTCCATGTTGCAGCAAAGGCCGGTGTTTGGGGCGGATACAATGAGTACTTTACGCCTAACGTTATCGGCACAAGAAACATTATTGAGGCTTGCCGGACCCATCAGGTTGCCAGGCTTGTCTATACCAGTTCACCAAGTGTTGTTTTTTCAGGTCAGGACATGGAAGGCGTGGATGAATCAGCACCCTACCCTGATAAATCGCACAACAATTATACTAAAACAAAAACCATTGCGGAAAAGGAAATCACACAAGCGGCCAAACAGGGGCTGAAAGTGATTACCCTTCGGCCTCATCTGATTTGGGGACCGGAAGACCCCCATCTGGTCAAAAGGATTATTGAAAGAGCTCACAAGCTTGTAAGGGTTGGCAGCAAAAACAATTTTGTGGATACGATCTACATTGACAATGCCGCAGAAGCCCATATTCTTGCGGCCGAAAGTCTACTTGAAAAACCTGAATTGTCTGGTAAGATCTATTTTATTTCAAACAGTGAACCAATCCCCTTATGGGATATAATAAACGGAATACTTAACGCTGCAGGCCTTGAGCCCGTAACAAAAATTGTACCCCATAGGGTGGTATGGCTTGTGGGAGCCATACTGGAATTCGTGTATAAAACATTCATGCTGAAAGGCGAACCGGTTATGACACGATTTGTTGCCGATGAACTGGCCACTGCCCACTGGTTTGACATCAGCGCCGCAAACAGGGACCTTGGATATATTCCCCGCGTCTCCATTCAGGAAGGGCTCAACCGTCTTGAAAAGTGGTTGAAAGAACAGGAAGGAGGTGGCAACATTGGCTGAAAAAAAAGATAGAAAAAGTTTAGTTACCAGAGATTCAATGCTCCTTATTGGTATCGGTCTTGCCGTTATTTACTGGGCCATAGAATCTTTTATGAATATTTTTTTAACACCTGATGCCAACTTTTTCAGACATTTGATCGGAACCGATATATATAACATCTACTCTCGTATTATCATCCTATGCCTTTTTGTTATATTCGGATCCCATGTTCAATATACAATCAATAAGAGAAGAGAGTCCGAGAAAAAGCTTCAGTCATACCGTGCGGCGACCATTCTGGGCCTTGCGAAATTGGCAGAATACAGAGATCAGAATACCGGCTCACACCTTGAAAGAATCCGTGAATACAGCCGGATTATAGCTGAAGAAATAGCAAAAAAACCCGGGTTTGCCAAATATATCACCGATGATTATATTGAGGATATTTTCAATTCATCCATTCTTCATGATATCGGAAAGGTGGGAATTCCCGATGCAATTCTTAAAAAACCCAGCAATCTGACGTCCGATGAGTTTGAAGTGATGAAAACACATGCAACACTCGGCGGAGAGGCAATTGAAGCCATAGAAAACAGAACCGAGGGGCAGTCATTTTTGACCATCGGAAAGGAAATTGCGTATCACCATCATGAAAAATGGGATGGGTCCGGATATCCCGACGGGGTCAAGGAAAAAAGTATTCCCCTTTCAGCACGGATCATCGCGATAGCTGATGTCTACGATGCCCTTACATCAAAAAGAACTTATAAGGAAGCATTTGCCCACCAGGATGCGTTGGACATGATTACCCGCTTAAAAGGGACTCAGTTCGACCCTGATGTTGTGGATTCATTTCTTGCCAGAGAAGATGAGTTTAAAAATATCAGCAATAAATTTAAAGATGTGTAACAGGATTACAGGCCTATCCTGTTCTGGTTCGATTATAGCCTGATTCTAATCTGGTTCTATTCCGATTCTATTCCGGCAAAAGATCATAAAAATACCGCATTGAATCAGATCGTGTGATAATTCCGATAATTTTTCCATTATCTTCAACGGGCAGCCTGCCGATATCATGCTTTACCATAATTTTGACAGCTTCCATGGGGCTCCTGTCAGGCGTTATTGTAAAGTTTTTTCGACTCATAAATGCCTTTGCAGGCGCATCCATCTGATTTTCTCTGACCTTCTTGAAGTCTCTTATCGAAATGACGCCCTGGAGTTTTCCATTGTCGATTACCGGCACACCCGTACATCCTTGTTCCCGTAACAGAATCGCAATGTCTTTCATTTTTATGTCAGGCTCAACGGAGATAACAGGATAAGACATCAAGTCAGACACCGTTACTGAAGACCTCTGGTTTCCCGTGATTAATTCCATGATCCATTCTTCAATTGCTTCAGGTTTTACGGCTTTTATCATTGCAGAGCCTGCCCCTGGATGACCACCGCCTCCCATGCTTTTCATAATCAGCCCGACGTCCAAATCTTCTGCATTGCTTCGGGATATGACGGTACAGCGGTTTCCGTCTTTATGTTGAAAAATGCCGAATGCAGCATCAATATTCAGTATTTCCCTGTACATCTGAATAACAATGGCAAGGTTGCCCACATGTTTTTCTATTTCAACAGTGTTACAGCTAACGGTAAATCCTTTAACTTTTTTCCTTTCGGCATTCTGAAGCATTTTGAACAGTACGGCCTTCTGCTTTTCTCCGTAAGCAGGACGCAGGAACTTACTCAAAATACTGAGGTCCGCCTTGTTTTCAATCAGATATCCGGCGGCATAAGCATCCTCTGCGGTTGTGGAAGAAAAACTGAGCCCTCCGGTATCTTCATAAAGCCCTGCAAGAAAAAGTGTGGCATGTACAGGCGTGAGCTCAATCTTATGCGCTTTAATATGCCTGAGCATCAGGGTTATTGTCGACCCGATTTCCTCCTGGCATTTCCAGTCCGGTTTAATATCCCCTCCCGGATGATGATCCCAGAGGACAATTTCAAATCCTTTATGGTCTTTAAATTTCTCCATAAGGCCGATGCGTTCCCATGAGTTTGTGTCCACCACGATAAGGCGGGTTATCTTTTCCGGCTTTATCTTATCAATGGGCGTTGTTTCAAAAAGATCCTTATGAATGGACAGAAATGCCTTAACATTGGGATTTATAGTTTTCGGTAAAACCGGAACAACGCCGGGATAAATAAGCGTCCCTGCTATAAGTGAAGCCAGGGCGTCAAAATCGGTGCTTTTATGAGTCGTTATGATCTCCATTTTTATTGCATAATCTCCCGTTTTTTATTATTACAACATATCATAACATTTGGGGAAAATACAGATATGAAACTTGCATCCATTATAGAAAAACTATTTATGCTCTCAGTCGACAAACTGTTTTCTTTAATTCCCCGTCGTGTTCCCGACAGGCAAAGTCTCATGCAATGCA
>CAZTYY010000118.1:0-1415 GCA_964617785.1 uncultured Desulfobacterales bacterium
AAATTGTCGGGGCCTTGACTGGCGCCGATCTGTTATTTAATATGACGAACTTGGGCTAAGGGAATAATTAAATATGCGCAGTACCATAAAAGGACAGGAAAAGTATACGAACACTCGACATGGTGGCTTTTCAAAGTAGGCGTGTCGGGTGTATGGGGAACGCTGTTTAGGTAGCGAAGCAAGATATAGTCACTAAAAACAGCACGTTAAAGCGATTGATGAAAATTTGTAGCTTGATGGAAACTATAATTTTTTAGATTCACGCTTGTTGATTACAAAAATTGATCTTTTAATAATAACTTTGCTTAAATCATCGAATGTCACGCAGATATTCCCGTAAAGGGGAGAACCAAGATATACATACTGATCATCAAAAGCGCGATAGACGGTGAAATGAGAATATCCACTTATTTCAATGGGGATGATGGTTGTATTCCTAATGTTGTCGAAATCATCGTTGTTGAATTGCTCGGAAGAGATCTGGCCATCTATCTGATACCCCGTTCCTGTATATCCGATTGCTGCCAAAAAGTGTTTCATATCGTAGAAGGAGAAAGCAGCTCTCTTAACTATTGACTCTCTAACTCCATAAGTTAACAAACCAGTAATTACATCCATTTCATTGACATCTATGTTAAAAGAATATTTTAAAATAGTTGCCAATGCGGCTGAACCGCAACTCCGATCATCTTTAAAAAGAATTATTTCGTGATTCGAAATGTTTGTGGGAGGTTCTATTTTATTCAATCGGTCCCCAGTAGGGTTGATTTGTTGATAAGATTTGGTATCCATTGATCGGTCAGCAACAACACCGGGATCCATTTTCGACTTGCTGTTGGCACTACTATGGTCAACACAAACAATCACGACTAAAGCCGTAATCAGCATGACTGTTTTCAACAGAAAGCTACTCTTTATACATGTCGTCATTTTTTCCGCACCTCGCATTCAATATCAAAAACGCCTAAATGATCCTGCCTCATTTGTTATTTTTTCTTTTTTCTGATGATACCGATAATTACATAAAAAATCCAACAAAAAACATTACCATTTTCAACCCGGGAAGGATATCCGTCGTTTCATGGTCTCATCGTTGTGAACACCAACGTAGCAACTATCACCTGACTAAAATATTCTTATACAATATTTTTTAAACCCGAAATTTTTAAAACAGATGTGTCAGGACTCATATGAGATATCTAAAGTCATGCCGGTATGAGTCCTTGCCGGCTTTTATTGTGCCCAAGAAGTTGGGAAATGTTAGGTTATGTCAGATTTTTTTTGAAGTGGTTTCCCAGTAGATATGAGTGGAGATCTCAACCGCATACTCCTCCAACGTTTGATTCGGCAAATAAGTTTTCTAAATAAAATTAAGTCTAAAGTTACCAGAACATTTTCCTTCATCAGGAGATATG
>CAZTYY010000118.1:1515-9897 GCA_964617785.1 uncultured Desulfobacterales bacterium
CTAAATAAAATTAAGTCTAAAGTTACCAGAACATTTTCCTTCATCAGGAGATATGCATTTTTCAATCGCAGGAGTAATTTCGTAATTGATACCCAAACCATTGAGCCAGCATTCTATCCTATAAATGGGACCACATTCATATTTGTCTGTCACGCCAAGCATTTTCATCCCATTATATGCAAAGCATTTTTTATCATTAAACTCCCAGTGCATTATGTTGTTTTCAGGAAAACTCCAGTTCACATTCATAAATTCAGGTATGAGGATTTCAGAGACTGATGTAAAGAAATTTTTAAAATTTTCGAAAGTTTCTATTTTGTTTTCTTTAATACCAAGAGCCTTTTTGAATCGTTTTATCTCAATAGTAGCTAATGAATTTATTGCTGCCTTATTTAATTTGTTTGCTTTGTCAATACCAAGTTCAAGAAAACAATTATAAAACCACATTCCATCATGAGTCATCCAACATTTACTTAAAAGTTCCGATAATTCTTTTTTATTAAGCTGATTAATAAGATTCATATATTTTACCTTTGAGAAAGAAGTCGATTAGAATTATACAAAAAAAGCCAACAGTAATTTTTTTTATGCCTAAATATTGTCGATTACGGTTTTTATTCGCTCATAATTTTTCCATGCAACAGCTATTCCGATAAAGCTCGCCAGGCTGCAGTGGACAGTTCTTTGGCTGCCTTTTTAATGGGTGTGGAGGTATTGCCGGTAATATAATGTCTGGAAAATTCCTGACTTGGTCCAAGCAGTATACATATATAAATACCTTCCGGCAATTTTCTGATGGAACCTGCTTCAGCATGTTTGTTGAACCAGGAAGACAGAGCAACAAAAAATTCCTGATTTAATCTTTTGAACTCATCTTCAGTCTCGTCCATAAACTCTGCATGCCGTTTCTGAAATAGAAAAATGGACCAGTCAGGATTCTTTTCCACCCAATTAAGATGGTAGTTGATAACTGCAAAGATGCCGCTTTTTGCACCTTTTTTGTTTTTCAAAGCATTTAGAAAACCTTCTTGGTAATTTCGAATACCTGCAATATAAACCGTTGCAGCAAGCTGCTCCTTGCCTTTAAAGTGGTGGTAAATGCTTCCGATGCTGGCACCTGCACGTCGACAGATATCTGAAATACTGGTGTTTGTTATTCCCTGTTCATTAAAGCAATCAAGTGCCGCCGTTATTATCTGTTTTTGCCTTACTTTTGATTGTGCATGCTGAGTATTTCGTTTTTTCATATTATAAGAGTATCAAACATCCATGGGAGACAACAACGTGCTCCCTTTTTTGGCTAAAAACAATGCCTCTGAAAAAATAAAGAACTTGGCAGAGTGCTTTCGCACTGTCATTTATTAGAATAATATTCTAAAATATGATTCTTGTCAAGTGGAAATTAAACTTTGAGAAATGATTGAACTCAACGATGAAAAAGTTTTAAGCAGACAAGACATTCCAACCCGAACGGCAGATATCCGCCAAAACCGAGAACCGGCATTTCAAAAATATAAAAACGGTTCACAAACGGAACAGCATATTCCCATTTTGCAAGACTGTTAAAGTTCCACATTTCCCAGAAAAATCCGCAAATCAGCGCGGCAAGAGCCGGCCCGACAATATTTCTCCAGTCTCCAAACTTTATCGGAGTAAATATATTATCATACCCAAAAAGCGTTTGTAGAGATGTCACAATTAAAAGAGGTGAAACCCACAAAATCGGAAAAAGAAAATCAGGATAAATTCCTATAAAAGACAGACCGAGGCCGGACACTAAGAATGTAATCAGGGCAATGCGCCGTGGCCGAAAGACGTTTATCGAAATACAATTTAAAAGCCCCTGGTTAAAAACAGGAAACGTCATAAGAAACTCATATGTAGAGAGAACTGCCGGCAAAACAGTTGAAAAAGATATGGATGCAAAAAAAACATACTGGATTGTTCCAAAATCATCTATTCCCAGGTAGTACCAGTTCTGAACGTATCTGTTGAGGTATTCAAAAAACCACCAGAGAACCGCGCTTAATGGGAAAAGAAGTATGAATTTTTTTGGATTATCTGTTAATGCGCAGCTTGATTTACGTTTTACACACAGGGCATTGACGACAAGAATATATCCTGCCCAAGGCAGAGTAAACGTATGCTGCTGAAATAACTTAAACCATTCAAATCGTGTCCAAGCCAGAATTGAACCCGCAATTAAGATTAATATTCCGGTCCATCCCCACCATGGAAAAATCAATAATTCGGGTTGTGACATTTTGACTGGTCGGCGTGTACTGTATTGGATTAAGTATACAACGGTAGCAATTAATACCAGATCAACTAAAGCGATGAGAATAAATATCGCCCATGAAAATTCTGCATGCGTCACATAACGTGTTAAAGGCGGAAACTCAAGGAAACCGGAAATTTCAAGACCTGCTGCTGCAACACCCGCCAGAGGCAGTCCGATTAGCATTATTGCTGCTATCATGAAGACATACAGCGACAAATCATATCCTTATTTCAAAACATGCTGATCAAGAACAAAACATGTAAATAAGCCTTTGAAAACTTCTGCGTTTTCAACTGTTACGACTACATTCACGACTGTTTTCTTTGACTTGGAGGATTCTGCCCTTGCTTCTGCAAAGGCAATTTCTCCTGCTTTAACCGGCTTAAGAAATTTTATATCTGCCGCGCCAAGAACTACATTGGGATGATTGACGGCAAGCATGGCAGCATAGTCTGCAAGGCCAAATATAAATCCGCCATGAACAAGTCCTGTCTCATCTACTTTCATTCTGTCCAAGGTTTTCAACATTACTCTGGAAAAACCTTCTTTCAGGTCAACCGGTTCGCCGCAAAGCTCTCTATCTATTGTTTTATGTGTTTTCATTGTCTCTTCAACAGTTCTTCGGCAAGTGCGAGATAATCTGCCGTACCGTAACTCCCTTTCCTGTAAAATACAACCGGCTTGCCGACCTCTGAACTTGCAGCAATCGTTATATTCCCGCGGATTATTGTATTAAAAAGCAAATTCTTATACCGTTCATCGGTTTTCAACTTATCAAAGATACTCTGACTGACGCGTGTACGCCTGTCAAAAAACGTGGCTACTATTCCTGCGATATTAAGGTCCGGATTTATTTCTTCCTTGATCGTATAGATCGTATCAAACAAGTCTTCCAAAGCAGCATACGCATAAGGATGTGTCTGGCAGGGTACAATCACTTCCCTTGCAAATGCAAAAACATTAACGGTCAAAAGAGATAGGCTTGGGGGCGTGTCCAGAAGAATAATATCATATTCGGACACCATGCCATCAAACGCTTTCTTCAAACGATTTTCACGACCAGGCTCATTGATCAGTTCAACTTCAGCACCGGCCAAATCCACATGGGCAGGAATCAGATCCAGTCCTTTCCATTTTGTATTCAGAATAGCATCTTCTGCCGGAACCTGTTCTCCGGTTGTCATAAGGTCATAGGTATGCGCCATGTCATTTTCAACCTGGACTCCGAGGCCGCTTGTTGCCCCATGCTGCGGATCCATGTCTACTATCAGCACCCTTTTTTTATTTAGCGACAGGGCTGCACCGAGATTAACAACCGTTGCGGTTTTCCCCACACCACCCTTTTCATTTGCCACTGCAATGATTCTTGTCTGTCGGGTATTCATCCGGGATTCCTTTAAAGATTTAAAAAATTACGTGGTTTCTATTTTCTCTTTAACCACATTGATCCTAATGCCGATCTTCTGTACATCGTCATCTATTTCTTTAAGTATGTTAAACAACTGCTCCTTGTCAATTCGCTTTTGGTTAACAAGCGAGGTCAATAAGGTTAATTCTGTTATATAAGCCTGAAACCGTTCTGTTAAAATGTCATAGGATCTGTTGGAAACAGCATCTGCCAGCTTGAAAATATACTGAAATTTAATATTTTCCCTGTAGTTTTTAAAATGAGAAACAATCGATCTTTCAGTCTCCCGCTTCATGCGCCGGATGCCATCTTTAAGGGCAAGTATTGCATCAGCCTGTTTATCCTGAACCGGTTTTTTTAATATCTTTCTGAACAGATTCAAAACGCTGTAAAAACCAAACCGTAAAACAGCCTCTGTTTTTATCCTTGCGGAATACTGCATAACAGCCACTGCAGGGTTAATCTTCAGCCCGAAAATTCTCTTAACCGTTTCAATATCAGGTGTATTAATTGTGCTGTCCAAAGCCTTCCTAGATGTTCCCATATCAATACTGCTGATAGTGCTGTTAAATTCATGGACAGCATCGGCAACCATAACGGTAAACGGTTCTGCAATAGCTTTCAGCGAATCTGTAATTTTATCCTCTTCTCCCTTTATAAAACCAACGATTCCGGGATTAATGGTTTCAGCCATATATGTATTAAGATTTTGTCTGAATTCATGATAGATCGCATAAAGCGTTTGAGTAAATCCTGCTGATACAAGGCTTACCTCATACTGATCAAAGGATACGCTATACGACCTTATAAACGCTATAATGTTATCAAGAATGCTGCCTGACCGATGTGAAAAGAATGAATCAACATCTTTTCTCAAATTCTGTCTTATCTCCCTGGTGCCACCGTCAAGCGTATTCTTGATCATCGATGTGATCTTTTGCATTTTCCGCTGTTGATATTTTACTTTCCGCATGGTTTCATCTACAGCATCCGTATCTCCGGTCACTATTTCTCTACTAATGCCCACCCAATTTTCAATTCCTGATGCAATCAGTTTCAGACGTTCAACATGGTTTTTTAAAAGGAGCTGATATCTCTTTTCCCTGATTTTGCCGTTAAACGACATATAAAAACGCTCTGTTTCAGTATCAGAAAATTTCGATAACTCCTTTTCGTTCTTCCACAGTTTAAGCCGGGCCTTATCTTTTTTTGCCAAATCCACTTTTTTTTCTTTAAACAGGTTAAAAAGAGATGAAAATACAAATATCTCGGGATCAGATTTCATAAGAGAAATCTCATCTGTGATTTTTTTAATAAGAGACTGGAGGTCATCCATATTATCATGTTCAGAAAAATCACAATTGACCACAAACAGCATATTGTCGATGATGCCCATTTTTCTTATCATGGATAAAAATCTTATGTCAGCCTGGCGCAGACCGGTTCTGCTGCTGATAACATAAATAATAAAGTGGGTCTGAAGAAGATAGTCCTGAATCATAGCAAGATGGAGAGGATTGGGGGAGTCACTGCCCTGACAATCTGCTATTTCAATATTGTCGTCATCCAGATCCGAGGTTATTTCAAGCCGCATGTCTTTTAAGTAGACGGCGAGCGCATCATTGCCAACAAACTCTTTATGCTCTTGAAAAGACTGGCCTTTATATTCTTTAACTCCGCTTTCGAACGAGAAACCGACTTCAGAAATTCTGTCGTAACCTTCAAGATAAGAAGACAGGAGCAGGCTGTTGGAATCACGAGAGTTATTGGTAATAAGTTGTTCCGGTTTAAGTGATTTAAGTGCGTCATCAAGATGTTGTCGGTACTGACTCCTTCGTATATCGAAATCAGAGCCGCCATTAGATAAAGGAAAAAAAACTAGAGCGTCGTTAATATCCGAATTAATTTCATCCCAGGTTTTAAAATACAGTGACGCCTTAAGCTCTAGTCCGCTGTGGATTCGTGTCACAATCGAAGTGACAACTCCTGCCCCCCTTTTCAGATAGTCACCTTTATAAACAGAGTTAACAAATGTGCTTTTTCCTGATTTTATCGGTCCTACCACAGCAACCCGGACGATTTCTTCAGACATCTGTTTTTCAATATTCTCACACGTCTTTTCCCAGCTTTCAAAATTCTTATCTGAAAATCCGGGAACAGTCCCGACTTTTTGTAACATATTCCTGATATCGGAAATGATTCCAAAAATGTCTTTTTTTAATAAATCAAAAGTATCCATATTGCTTGCAATTAAAGGTCTGGAGCTAAATGTAGATTATATAACACTAATCTCTTGTAAAATTAAAGACTTTATGTTATAGAAAATAAATTAGCGTTTGAAAAGTAAAAAAAAAGAGGAAATTAAATTTATGTCGGAAAAACATCCTGAATGCCCATTATACAATCCTTTAAATTGTAAAGAATATTACAATCCAAAACTTTGTGCATTTGCAAAAAAAGACAATATTTGCCTTAAAAAGAAAAAGCCGAAATCAAAACCCGCTAAAAATGAGAAAAATAGCAAAGATGAGAAAAACGAGTAGGTTATCGCCTCTTTCAGGCTTGGCCAGCTTTATCTGAAATGAACAGCGGATCAATCCCCATGCTTTTCATTGTCGCCTCCCATCTTGATTCAACCGAAATCTCAAATACCAGACTGGATGAAACAGGGCATGTCAACCATGAATTTTTTTTAATCTCCATTTCCAATTGATTCTGAGCCCACCCTGCACACCCGAGCGCAATAATAAATGACCGGGGTTCTCTCCTTTGGGCAATGGATTCCAGGATATCCTTGGTATTGCTCATTGCAAGCGAAGGCGTAATCATTATACATCCTTCCCATGAAAACGGAGGTCCATGGAGTATAAAAATTTCACCGATATGAACGGGTCCGCCGATATGGATCGGTATCGATTTGGCTTCATCGGCGCAATCAATTTTCAGCTCTTCAAAAACCTCTTTTCCAGTCAAAAAAGGGTGTTGACGGTTTACGATTATACCGACAGCCCCTTCATCAGAATGTTCACAGATACATGTGACTGTTTTTGAAAAATTCGGGTCATTAAGAGCCGGCATTGCAGTAAGCAGATGCCCTTTAAGATAAGCGGGTTGATCGGTTTCCATATCATCATTCTCGGATTTCATTCTTTACAGATTATGTTTATCATGAGATATTGTCAAGAATACAAAAATGTAAATCCCGCACTCAAATTTACATTCGTTTATATTCAAGGTGACATATGATATCACAGACTAAACCTCTTTTAAAAATGAGAAAAGATGCCGAGAAAATCTTCCATGCAGGTCTTGCGGCTGTTGACCCTGAAGCAGCGATAAAAAAGCACTGCCGCATCGATAAAAACAACCTAATCATTGGAAATAACAGCTTTGGTCTTGCCCTGTTTGAAAACATATTTGTCACAGGAGCCGGCAAAGCCGGGGCGCCCATGGCAGCAGCCATAGAAGATATTCTTGGGAATAAAATCACAGAGGGTCTTATCAACGTTAAATACGGCCACTTATGTAAAACTTCAAAAATTAAGCTCATTGAAGCCGGCCATCCCATACCTGACCAAAACGGACAGGATGGAGCTAACGGTATTATGGAAATTAACCGCAGGGCATCTTCAAATGATCTTGTTATTTGCCTGATCTCAGGAGGCGGGTCAGCCCTTCTGCCTCTGCCGGGAGACGGCCTTACACTTAAGGACAAACAGGATACAATCCAGACCCTTCTCGACTGCGGTGCGCCCATACATGAAGTAAATGCAATAAGAAAACACATATCGATGATAAAAGGCGGCAGGCTCGCCGAAGCGGCTTTTCCCGCACCTGTTATGACCATGATGCTCTCCGATGTTGTTGGGGACGACCTTGATGTCATTGCATCAGGCCCCACCGTACCGGACCCGAGCACATTTCAGGACTGTTTAAATATCATTAAAAAATATGAGCTTTTTGAACATCTTCCGCCTTCTGTTACAGCACTTATCAAGGCGGGGACAGAAGGAAAAATAAAGGAGACGCCAAAAAAAGACAGCCCCGTATTTACTAAAACAGGTAATATTATCATTGGAAGCAATATGGATGCCATGCGGGCAGCTGAAAGAAAGGCTATGGAGATAGGGTATAACACACTTGTACTGTCATCCATGATCCAGGGCGAGACAAGACATGTTGCATGCGTCCATACTGCTATTGCAAAAGAAATCAGAAAAACAGGAATGCCGCTTTCCCCTCCTGCCTGTATTCTTTCAGGCGGAGAGACAACCGTAACGATTAAAAGCAACGGCAAGGGAGGCAGAAATCAGGAGTTTGCCCTTGCAGCAGCAATCGACATTGCAGATGAAAACAATATCCTTGTTTTAAGCGGAGGGACGGACGGAACAGATGGTCCAACAGACGCGGCAGGCGGATATGCAGATACAGATACCCTGAAAAGGGCATTGGCGTTAAAAATTGATCCTGTTCAATTTCTGAACAACAATGATTCCTATCATTTTTTAGAAAAAACCGGAGATTTGCTGATAACAGGGCCAACCAACACAAATGTAATGGATTTGAGGATCATGCTTGTTTTATAAATCCATATAGCTAATGACGAACTAAAGGCAGCATAATGTTAAAAATAATGTAAGATACTCATCACGTAGTCAATTCAGCTTTAACGGCAATTCCAAATTTATTAATG
>CAZTYY010000119.1:0-9760 GCA_964617785.1 uncultured Desulfobacterales bacterium
TCTTAAAAATAATGGAGAAATGGGGGGACAGTTCTGTCTCCCTATTTTCTCAGTTCAAGTTGATTTCGTAATCGATTGTTGTGATTTTATAATATTTAAAATCTTCCCACTCTTCATATGCAGATGTAATGCCGTTTGAAAAAATCGGAGTATAAACAATACTGATACAATCTGAATCTGACTGGCAAGAAGTATGTTCTCCTGCCATAGCAAATGCCGGATTGTCAGATGCACCGTAAGTTACGATACCGTTTGTCGTATGGGTGGTTCCGTTGTTTTCCCCTGCGAGGTGGAATACGGTTGAAACATAGTAGGTTGTTCCATCGATTATGGCACCTTCCTGTCTAATCCATACATCCCTTGGTTCTGCGTCAGAAAGGTTCCCATTCACCACCCCACCTCTTTTTCCGATAAAAAGCCATGTCGCTCTTTCAGGGTTATAGGTAAACTGGACACTGGTATTTTCCAAATTGCTTTCAATGATAATAACTTCTTCCATCTCAAACACATACTGGTCGTCCAATACATTAATTGTCATATCCTCGGTTGTATTAGTGTAAATATTATAGGCAAAGTCCAGGATTTCAAAACTAACGATGCTGTTATAGGTGGGTATGCAATACTGTTGTGAAAGATACAGATCGGCAATTGCTGTCAGATACGCTGCTTTTTCTTCTGTTGGCGCATCTGTATAGCCTTGCCCGGCTTCAATATATTGGTCCTGCACAAGTTGTGTCAAATTTGTGCTAAGGGACCTGAATTCGGCAAGAGGATCAACGAAAGTTTCCGAATCGCTGTAGCAGCCGGTTGAACAAAAAATAAAAATGACCAGAATAGAAAACAGTTTTTTCATAACCATGTCTCCGTTTACCATGTTAAAAACATGGATCAATCATTTATTTTGACAGTTTTTCAAGCTCCATATCTTTAAGTTTTCTTCTTAATATCTTCCCTACAGCGCTTTTAGGAAGCTCATCAACAAACTCTATAATTTTTGGCACTTTATACGCGGCCATTTTTTCCTTGCAGAATTTGGTGACATCTTCTGCAGTTAAAGTTTCACCCTCCTTGGGCACAACAAATGCTTTAACTGTCTCTCCTCGATATTCATCAGGCAACCCTATGGTGCAGGCCTCAAGAATTTTGGGGTGCTCAAACAGCACATTGTCGAGTTCAACAGGATATATGTTGTAGCCTCCGGCTATGATCATGTCTTTTTTTCGGTCTACAATGGAAAGATAGCCATCCTCGTCGAATACGCCGATATCTCCGGAATAGAACCAGCCGTCTTTTAAAACATTTTCCGTCTCTTCGGGATTTTTGTAATAGCCTTTCATGATTTGTGGGCCTTTAATCAATATCTCACCTGCTTCACCCTGCGGCATCTCTTTTTCAGGATCCGACAGGTCGATGATTTTAATATCAGTATCCGGAATCGGACATCCGATGGTACCGGGCTTAACCTTTCCGCCCCATGGTGTCACGCTGACAATCGGAGATGTCTCGGTTGAACCATAGACTTCACACATCGTAGCTCCGGTAAGATCATGAAGGTCCCTGATCGTGTCGGATGCAAGAGGAGCAGCCCCTGAAAAAAAGCCTTTAATGGAAGATAGGTCCATTTTTTTAAATTCAGGCTCTGACAAAAGGCCGACAAAAATGGTAGGCACGCCCGGTAGAAACGTAGGTTTGTATTTTTTTATCAGCTCAATATTTATTGCCGGCTCCGGCCTGGGCACAAGAATTATTTCATAAGCCATCCAGGCACAAAAATTCTGTAAAGCCGTGAAACCGGCACTGTGGAAAACCGGAAAATTGCCTATCATGCTTTCCTCTCCGGGTTTCAAGTCGGGAAACCATGCCACAAACTGCTGGACATTGGAAGAGATGTTCGAATGTGTGAGCATAACACCTTTGCTTACACCTGTTGTTCCGCCGGTATATAAGAGCGCCCCGATTTCATCCCACTTGCCCTTGTCTTTAATCTGGGAAGGGGAATATTTCCCGATCAAATCCTTAAAAACAACTACATTTTCGCTGGGCGTAATCTTTCTGACCATATCCTTTTTTACAAAAGGAAAAAGCTGCTTCTTGGGAAAAGGAAGATATGAGTTGATATGGCATGCCACAATTTTTTCAATTTTGGTTGCGGACTGTATTTTTTCTATCCTGGGCACAAGAAGGCTCAACGTAATGATGATACGTGAATCAGAATCGTTCAGCTGATGTTGGAGTTCGTGTTCTGTATAAAGGGGATTGTTCTGAACTATTGCCGCCCCGATCCTGAAAATAGCCATGCCGGCTATAAACGCCTGTGGAATATTTGGAAGGCAAACACTGACCTTGTCTCCTTCCTTGATGCCCATATCCAGAAGTGCTGCAGCAAACCGGTTAACCAACTGGTCATATTCCCTGAAGGAGATCCTCTTCCCCATATAATTAAGCGCTGTTTTTTCTGGAAATTTCCGTGCAGATCGTGCAAGGGCTTCAGAAATCGTTATCTTTTCATACTCCAGTGTTTTTGGTACTCCTGAAACATATGACTTGTGCCAAAGCTTTTCGCCCATGGAATTCCTCCTTTTAGTTAAAATGCACCTATTTCTCCTTTCAATCCATATCTTCTTACTTCTTTCCTTGTTTTTTTCTTATTTGTCAACATCTGCCTTTTGGCAGTTGTATAACTTCGGCCTTCCGAGCATTCATCACATGCTATATAATACAATGCTTCTTTCAGGGAGTCTTCCTGAAGATCACCGAACTGCTTTGTGAGATCATCATCTGAAATGCAATCCGGAGCGATTCCAGCAAAATAATCGCCTTCATCATCAGCATTGGCAATCTTAAACTCAATAAGACTAATATGCTTATCGCAAAAATCATGTCCGTACATTCCCGCAGGTTTTCCTGAGGTTGTTTCGCCTATTACGACGACATCAATAAAAGGTCTCAGACCGTTTATAACCATTTCACTGGCAGAGGCTGTACTTCCTGTTGCGATCACGAAAACACGATCCAAATCAAGACTGATCGAATAATTGGAAAAACTGATATCATTGTTCCAGTTTGTGTATTTGTCATTATGGATAAATTTTTGAAATATATTTCCGCTTGTGTTCTCTCCTCCGATAAGATCGGCCAGATATTTGGCAACTACACTCCTGCCCCCCCCGTTGTATCGTAAGTCCAGCACAAGTTCTTCAACACCCTCTTCTTTAAATTGAGTAAAAACAGATGTGAGTTCATCAAGAGAAGTCATTAAAAAGCTTTTAAATACAATATAGCCGATTTTAATTCCTTCATTCTCAATAATACCAGAATACAAAACCGTGTTGATATTAACCTCATCTTTTTCAAGTGTTAAATCTACTTGTGTATTATCCGGTTTTTCCAATAACAGATTTACCGGGGTCCCTACTGTATCTTCTCCTAAAATAGTATCCCATTCATCATTTGTCTCGATTTCTTCAACAGTCTTTCCATTAACTTCAAGTATCCGGTCCCCTCTTTCCATTCCTGACTGGTCTGCGGGGGAGTCATTAAAAACATACATTATCAGGATTTCTCCTTCGGTGTTTATCATGGAGAACCCAAGGCCTATATACCGTCCCTCTTCATAGAGAGCATAGTAATCATCTTGATCTGCGATATAACTCCACCGGTCAAGTTCTGAGTATCGGATATTCGAAAGAAGTTCTTCAGGAGAGCCAAAGTCCAAAAGATCAACCTGTGGCACCATATCATACCAAAGATAAGTATCGGTCATTACCCTGTAAACAAAATCGTTTTGGCCCTCAACAGAACATTCTTCAGCCGTGTAGGAAATTCGTCCGGCAACAACTAAATCCGTATCCGATATACTGCTTCCGCTGTCACTGCCGCATGATAGTAAAAGGCAGAGAAAGACGAAAAAAATAATGAGCAAATAACATGTTTTCTTTTTCATTGCTTCTCTAATATCTCTCTATCAATCTAAATATCGCGTCAGCACCGAAATTTAATGCGTCTTCCGGTATTCTTTCATCAGCCGCATGTATAAGTTTTGAAAAATTAAATTCAGGCGGCAGTCTCATGGGCAGAAAACCATAGGTTTGGATGCCGAGCTTCGCAAACAGCCGCCCATCGGTTACGCCGGGAAGCATCATAGGGAGCGGTATCCCGTCTGTATCGAGTTCTTTTAAAATAGATGAAAGGGTATCAAACAATCCCATATCAGGTTCTCTATGAAACGCATCATAGTGTTCAATTTCAAAATCAATATCATCTCCCACAACTGTTTTAAGCTCCGCTAAAAAATCATCCGGTCCAAATCCAGGAAGAATCCGTCCATCCAGCTGAACCTCTATCTCACTCGGTATAACATTGACTTTTTTACCGCCATTGACGATCGTGGCATTGACCGTATTATGAAGCAGGGGATCAAAATGGCTCACTTTGTCGCCTAACAATTTCAAAATCAAATCAGTAAGGCCAGGACGAAGAAGCCCACGTAACAATAATCCTGATGGGAATCCGAGATGGAGGGCCATGGTTTCTATCATCTGGCGTGTAACTGGTGTGATATGGACAGGAAGTCTATGCCTGTCCAGCAACCTGAGTATCCGTCCAAGTGATGCCATTGCGCCACCCCGCATCGGCATTGCGCCGTGACCGGCAGGCCCTTTTATCAAACCTTTTATCCAGCATGCCTGCTTCTCTGCAACCATAACCGGATAAAAACACCTGCTTCCAACATGCATTGAAAATCCACCGAACTCCCCTATCGCGTATTTCGTACCTGAAAAATAATCAGCATGATTCTCGACAAGATATCCGGCACCGAGATCGCCGCCGGCTTCTTCATCACTGAGCGCAGCAAAAATAATATCTCCTGTCGGCTTGATATTCTGAGCACACACCCGCAGAATTGCCGCCAGCATCATTGCAACACCACCTTTCATATCGAGGGCGCCTCTGCCCCAGACAAATCCATCTACCCGCCTTCCTTCAAATGGTGGGTAACGCCATTCCTGGCCTGAAACGGTCACAACATCAACATGGCCGTAAATAAGAAGCGGAGGTTTATCACCCCGACCGCGAAGCCGGGTGACAAGATTTGGGCGGTTTATATCTTTTGCAAAAATTCTTGTCTCAAGCCCAATGCCGGAGAATATTTTTTCGATGTATTTGATACACTCCGCCTCGTTTCCAGGAGGATTTGTCGTATCAAACCGTATAAGGTTTTGAAGCAGCTCTGTCGGCTGTGCATAATTAGAAATCTGCTTTCCGGCTTGGTCATGCATTCATTTTATCCCTGCTTATTATTGTGCCGTTAACTGTTTTAAAAATGTCGAATAGTACTCTGCAGCTTCATCGGGTCTTTCAAGCATTGGCGCATGGCCGCAGTCTTTCATTACAACTACATATGGGTCGGGAATATTTTGTTTATATATGGTGATATTTGAAACATGCAAAATGCGGTCTTTCTCTCCCCATATGATAAACACGGGCATTTTTAATTCAACAAGCCTTGAATTCAGATTCTCATTACGCCTGTTTTCAAAAAGATCGTTCCACATCTTTTGGTTAAACTCACTTCTTTTCACAAACTGCCGGGCAAGTACCGCTCGACCCGGCCATGGAATGAACGGTTCATTATTAAAATTAAATCTCATCAAGCGGTCAAACCCTTCCTCGGATTTGACCACAAGAGGATTGTCCCCTTTATCGAGCAATTCATAAAATTCGCTTTTAACAGGCGATTCTACACCTGCAGAATCAAAAAGTCCCAGAGTGATAATTCTGTCAGGACTATCCAACGCATAGAGAGTTGACACAAGCCCTCCAAATGAATTCCCTGCGATGTGAAACTTTTCAATGTCAAGGCCATCAATTATTTGCGCCGCACTTGCTGCTATATATTCAATATTATAACTCCGACTCATATCAAGCCGACTGTCTCCATGTCCCGGCATATCCAAAACGACAACCCGGTATGATTCAGGCAAATACCTGACAAATCGAATCCAGCTGTCTTTGTTTGCAGCAAATCCATGTAGCAAAACAATGGTTTCTCCGTCGCCTTTACGCTCAAGATATGCGTAGCGCTCACCATTAACAGATACCGTCTTATAGTCCAGATCTGACCTGTACCTCTCAACAAACAGGCCAAATTCAAAAATCGACTTCTGTACAGATGTGCAGCCTGACATCAGAAAGGTAAGCAGTATAATAAAGAACGGCTTTATTACTTTCCTCATCAGATCCTCCAGACTGAACAAACCGGAAATTCCATATTAGTAATAATCCTTTCGTTTGAATATCCACCCTAAAATAAAACCGACAAACAGCACGCCGCCCCCTGATAGAAACCACTTTAACAACCTCAAACGAACAAGCTCTTCTTTCTTACTTTTAAGGTGTTGATTCGTGCTTTTCAATTCGCCTATTTCTTTATTCAGTGCTGAATTATTCTTTTTAAATTCTTCCAATTCTTTAACAAGTTCCGCAACATTTGATGAACTCTCCAGAAGTTTGCTGTATTTGCTTTTTGCCTGACCTGTTTCTTTTTTTATAACAGCAATTTCATTCTCTTTGCCTTTCAGTTGCTTCTGAAGCTGCATGGTCGTATTTTCATTTTGCTCGATTTCAATATTCTTTTGTCTACTCATTTCAGCCACGTTTTTTTCGAGCATTTCAATATCCTGCTTCAGTTTATTAATCTCTTGCCGAAGGCCTTCAATAATTATAGGCTTCGGCACCGCTGATGCAACATACCTTGATCGTACCCATCCTTCTTCCCCTGTGGCTGTCTTAACCCTGATAAAATTGTCATCTTCTTCAAGGACTTCAAGCGGGGTATCGGTTTTCAGTACCTTTAAAACCTTGTATTCATCGCCCATTCCTGCTCGCAATGTAATCACAATAAAATCCCCTACATAACGGATATCTTTTCCTGAGGTCCCGCCGGTGTTTAAATTTTCATCATTGTCGGCAGCATCTGAATTGCCTGTAGTATCAGAAGCACTTGCTTCTTCTGAAACGTTTGCGTCTGTTGTTTCAGCAAAAACTGAAGGAGGAATAAAAACAAAGAGGCAAGCCAACCCTATTTGCATCACTAAACTTTTTCCAATCCTCATACATACTCCTTTTCGAAAAGTTATAAGTCCGAAAACCGCTATTGTTTCTTGTCAAGGCTACTCTTCAGCTGCCTGTCAAGTTCTGCAAAAAGATCTTTTTTCTTATTGTCCTGCTTTGCCTTTATCGATTCGATCCTGCTCTGTAATTCTTTACGAGAATCTGTATATTTTTTCAGCTCATCCTTGATTGAAGTATCCTCTTCCTCTGCCGGGAGTGTTTCGATCCTGGTAAAATCACGAATGTATAATTTGTTCCCGAACGCACTGTCAACAATATCGACAATGTCCATCGCTTTGAGTTTATTACATATGAGATTGCCGTGTTCAATGGAAAAAGAAAGCATTTTACAGATATTCTCAACAGACGGCGGCACATTATCCTGATGTTCAAGAATTCTTATGGCAGACACAATAAGATGCGCGCTGTTATACAGGTCTATTTTTTTCATTGTTCAATTTTCCTTTGTTTAGACAAAAATCCGCATATTTCATAATTTATGTTAATTGTGATTCTTGACTTTTAAGCTGAATGATTGTAACAATTCAATTTATTTTGTCAATGTTTTGCAAAAATCTTGGTTTTATACTTCAGGGACGCCGCAAAACCGCTTCCTAATTTAACACATTTATCAAACTGGAGGATACCATGACTGAAATCATTAATGTAAAAGCAAGAGAGATTCTTGATTCAAGAGGAAATCCCACAGTTGAGGTTGACATTGAAACCGCCTCAGGTGCTTTTGGACGTGCCGCAGTTCCATCCGGAGCTTCAACAGGCACACGTGAAGCACTTGAACTAAGGGATACCGAAGCTAAAAGATACGGAGGGAAAGGCGTCTCTAACGCGGTGAATAATGTCCGGGATATTATTACACCTGAAATTATCGGGATGGATGCAGCCGACCAGGTTGCGCTGGATAATTTTATGATTAAACTTGACGGTACGCCCAACAAATCGAAACTTGGAGCAAACGCCACCCTCGGAGTATCCATGGCCGCTGCAAGGGCCGCTGCAGATGCATACTTGCTGCCGCTGTATCGATATCTCGGAGGCCTGAATGCAAGATTTCTCCCGCTTCCAATGATGAATATAGTCAATGGCGGAGAACATGCCGCAAACAATCTTGACATTCAAGAATTTATGATCATTCCTGTAGGTGCATCAAGCATCGTCGAGGCTGTAAAGATGGGCGCAGAAATCTTTCACAGCCTTAAAAACCTTTTAAAGGAAAAAGGCCTCAACACTGCTGTTGGGGATGAAGGCGGATTCGCGCCTGACCTTAATTCCAACGAAGAAGCTATCCAACTGATCCTTAAAGCAGCCGAATCAGCCGGATACTCACCGGGAACAGATATCGGTATCGCACTCGATCCTGCTGCAAGCGAATTTTACAAGGACGGAAAATATGAGCTGAAATCAGAAGGCAAATCACTGACAGGCAAAGAGATGATAGACTACTATGCCGATCTTGTAGACAAATATCCCCTGCTCTCGATTGAGGATGGACTTGCCGAACAGGACTGGGACAACTGGGCAATGATGACCGAACGCCTTGGCGCATCTATCCAAATTGTCGGTGATGATATTTTTGTCACAAATCCGGAAATATTTAAAAAAGGGATTGAAAAAGGTATCGGGAATTCAATTCTTATCAAGCTAAATCAAATAGGGACAGTTACTGAAACACTTGATACAATTGAAATGGCCAAACAGGCGGGCTATACCACTGTAATTTCACACCGCTCGGGAGAGACGGAAGATACATTTATTTCAGACCTTGCAGTGGGTGTCTGTGGCGGACAGATAAAGACAGGTTCCATGTCACGTTCCGACCGAGTTGCGAAATATAACCAACTTATAAGAATCGAAGAGGAACTCGGCCAGGCAGCCAGCTTTTCAAGCAAAAATCTTTTTTAGAAATAAGGTGACCGCCGGCTTAAGGCCCGCATATTAAAATCATATGCTGAAATATTTTTCACTTGCCATCACCGCCTTGATTGCTGCGCTGATGCTGACTGTGTCGATCAACAAATGCCATGCTTATGTGATCAGCGGATCGCATATACTGGATCTTATGGTTCAAAACATAGGTTCCGCTAAAAGCCTTTTGATTTCACAAAAGGTATGCCTTTTCGAAACAGGACATGAAACGGACGTTGCAGAATATGAAGAAATCGTTAAGTACGACCTCCCTGAACATTTTCGCTCAGACATCGAAACAGAGCAGGGCATTAAAATCCATATTTTTTCAGCTGACCGTTATCTAACAATCATCAACGGTAATATAACTTCAAGAGCCGAATCTTTATTTACCCTCTATAAAGATATTCTCCTTTTCAGAAACCGAATTCTTCTCGAAAATCGTCTCGCTGTTCTTGGTGTAGACACATCAATTTCAAGTCTGGGACGCTATAATGGGAGAATCAGTTATATTGTCGGTGCAAAATATCCTGATGAATCTGTCCCCCAGGTATGGTTTGACCAAAAAACATTCAGGCCGCTCAGATATGTTTTGCCTTACGTAAACGATCCTGACAATGCCGACTATATGGAAATAGTCTACCTGGATTGGAAAAAATTTAACAAAATATGGTATCCTGAACTGATTGAAATCTATCAGGGAAATACAATTTTGCAAACAATT
>CAZTYY010000120.1:0-9740 GCA_964617785.1 uncultured Desulfobacterales bacterium
TTTAGGCGGGACGGAAAGAATATTGCTGGTTGATGATGAAATAGCAGTCGCCAGCGTAGAACAAGAGATGCTCGAACACCTGGGTTATAACATGACCACACGAACCGGAAGTATTGAAGCCCTTGAAGCATTCAAAGCCGATCCCGACAAGTTTGATTTGATCGTTACAGATATGACCATGCCGAACATGACCGGTATCCAGCTTGCTCAGGAGATTAAAAATATCAAAGCCGATATTCCAATAATAATCTGTTCTGGATTCAATGATCAATTAACCGACGAGAAATGTCATGCACTGGATATTCAGGGCTATTTAATGAAGCCTGTTACAATAAGAAAGCTTGCTGCAACAATACGAAAAGTTTTTGATGCATCTGGGGAAAGTTGATTTATATTTGCCACCCCAATATCTTGTGGCGTAGAATTTTTCAAAATTTTATCGATTCCGTTTTCGAAAGGTTCACAATCGCTGTGATCGGCAAATCAAATTTAAAGGCGTGGCGGAACTTGTGAGGTTGTGATCGTTGTGATCACTATTGATGCTTATGATCCGGTGGCATTGGATTTCCATATCCGATCTGTAAGGAAAGATAGGATCGCATTTGCATAAAACACAAGATCAAATCTTGGCTTTTACAAATTGTCCCTGAAATATTCAATCAGGTTATTTGTAGAAGAGTCGTGTTTTAAATCAACATCTCTTCCAGGATCAAGCTCGGACAGTATATTATTCGCAAGAATCTTTCCAAGCTGTACGCCCCACTGGTCAAAAGAATAAATATTCCAGATAACACCCTGCACAAATATTTTATGCTCGTACATGGCAATTAGCTTTCCAAGGATTTCCGGCGTAAGCTTCTCTGCCATAATCGTAGTGGTCGGCCTGTTCCCTTCAAATATCTTAAACGGTATCAGAGATTCTTTTTTTTCTTCTTTTTTAACTTCTTCTATGCTTCTTCCAAATGCAAAAGCTTCAGTTTGCGCGAAAAAATTAGACATCAGCTTCACATGGTGGTCGCCCACAGGATTTTGGGATTTGGCAAACCCAATAAAATCGCATGGGATCAGTTTTGTACCCTGATGAATCAGCTGGTAGAATGCATGCTGACCGTTAGTACCCGGTTCGCCCCATATCACAGGACCTGTCTGGTAGTTTACCCTGTTGCCGTTTTTGTCCACAGATTTTCCATTGCTCTCCATATCACCCTGCTGAAAGTATGCCGGAAAACGAAGAAGATACTGATCATATGGAAGGATTGCATGGCTTTCTGCGCCAAAAAAATTGTTATACCAGATGCCTATCAGGCCGAGGATTACAGGTATGTTCTCTTCAAGCCGAGTATTCAGAAAATGATTGTCCATTGCATGAAAACCGGAAAGCATTTGGTTAAAATGATCAGGACCTACCGAAATCATAACAGGTAAGCCTATTGCCGAACAAAGCGAATACCGCCCCCCCACCCAGTCCCAAAATTCAAACATGTTGTCGGAAGAAATACCGAATTTTGTTACCGCCTCCGTATTAGTAGAAAGCGCAACGAAATGCGATGCCACGGCTTTCTCATCTTTTAGAGCTTCAACAAGCCATCTTCTCGCTGTGTGAGCATTCGTCATCGTCTCCTGGGTAGTGAACGTTTTTGAGGCGATTATAAAAAGTGTCTCTTCAGGCAATTTATCTCTAAGACACTCCGCTATATGTGTCCCATCAATGTTGGAAACAAATTCAACCGACAATCGCCTGTCCGAATATGCCTTCAGGGCTTCATAAGCCATAACAGGACCGAGGTCCGACCCGCCTATTCCGATATTCACAATATTTTTTATTTTTTTCCCGGTATATCCCTTCCAGGTACCATTTCGAACTTTTATTGAAAAATCCGTCATTTTCTCAAGCACCCTGTTCACTTCCGGCATGATATTTTCGCCGTCAACAAATATCGGTGTACTGGATTGATTTCTGAGAGCGGTGTGCAGCACTGCCCTGTCTTCAGTTTGATTAATTCTTTTTCCTGAAAACATGTCTGATATTGCGTCAGGCAAACCTGAAGCCTTGGCAAGACCAAAAAGAAGCTTCATTGTCTCCTGTGATATCCGATGCTTGGAATAATCTACATAGAGATCTTCTTTTACTATTTTGAACTTATCTCCCCTTGAAGAGTCCTGATCAAACAATTCCTGAATAGTATTATGCTTTACTTTTTGAAAATGTTCCTCCAATTTTTTCCATTCCGTTTTTTCGGTAAGCATTGTCGTTCTCCCTATACCATAAAACTGCAAAACAAATTAAACTACACAGAAGACACAATGTCGTAAGGTGTGAGACTATCGTAGCCGGTTTCGGTGACAAGAATAGTCTGTTCAAACTGGGCGGAAAGTGAGTTGTCAACCGTCACTGCGGTCCAGTTATCATCCAGGACACGAAGGTTCTTTTTGCCGATGTTAATCATCGGTTCAATGGTAAAAACCATTCCGGGAATGAGTTCAACTCCCTCTCCTTTTCTCCCGAAATGCGGTACCTGCGGCGGTTCATGAAACTCAAATCCAACGCCGTGTCCAACAAATTCGCGCACCACCGAACACTCGCGGCTTTCCGCAAAGTCCTGAATTGCCCATCCGATATCGCCTATCCTGTTGCCGGGCTTCACTACGGACAAAGCAGCCAGCAGGCTCCCTCCGGCGACCCTTACGATTTTTTTTGCTTCAGGACCCGGGGTACCCACAAAAAAGGTTTTATTGGCATCGGCAAAATACCGGTCAAGCACTGATGTAACGTCCACATTGATGATATCGCCATCTCCAAGCGTCCTGTCACTGGGAATGCCATGGCAGATCACTTCATTGACTGATGTGCAGACGCTTTTTGGAAATCCTTTATAATTCAGACAGGCAGGAACGGCATTGTTTTTTATTGTAAACTCGTGGACCAGTGTGTTGATATCATCCGTTGTGATGCCCGGCCTGATCTCTTTTCCCACCATATCGAGGGTTTCAATAACAAGGCGCCCAGTCCTCTTTATACCCTCAACATCTTTCGGGTTTTTTATCCGAATACCATATCTTTTATAATACTCTCCCGCGATATCAAATTTTGCCTTTTTTTGATTCACGGCACAGCACTTTTTATACTTTTTCCCGCTTCCACACGGGCACGGGTCATTTCGACCTGCCTTGACTATTTTTTGTTTCATTAATAACACCTGTCGGCATTTACAACTTCTTCCATCAAACTGAAAACAGCCCTGTAAATTTTTTCATCCTTGCTGGCCCGTGGTCCTGCGACATTCAGCACTTGAATCATATGTTTCCTCAACCAGGCAAGAATACACTCAACCGCGTCGGACATGCTTTGGTTATTCAAATCAATGTGAAGACATGGTTTGTTATGATTGCGAGCCATGGCCATGGTGTATCCGGAACCCCCAATCAACTTTCCGTGGGAGATGATCATGGTGCCGTCGGACTCAACGACATTCTTTTCAGTCCGCTCACTGTATCCACATCCGATCATTTCCTCCATCTCGTATTTTTTAGATAGCGGGCCCTTCTCGGTCAACCTTCCTTCAGGCACCCAGCCCCCATGTGGTGTTCCTGTAACAATAGCCGCATCAAGGGCTGCCCGGTCAGCCCCTGTCTGCCCTCCTGAAATTATTTTCAATATCATTGCTTTATAGACACCTCACAGAAAGACACACCATTAATTTTTTAATCTTTTTTCTTTTAGAGTCTTTTTCTGCTGTTTTCTGGCAGCTCGGTTTTCTTTCTTTTTTGCAAGTTTATTTTTTATATCATCCTGATACTTTTTTAAAGCTGAAAATGAAAAAATGTATCCTGTTATTGCAATGGGGATACCGATAATTATGCCACCGAGGATCATGGCCATCAAAATTTCAGGCGTACTTTGCAATAGATTAATGACTGTAATTTCAGAACTTCCGGCAGGATTGCATGCAGGGGCCAGGCCGGTTATTTTTGCTCCGATAAAGTAAGTAATGCCATAAAGTACAGGAGCTGTGACAGGGTTTGATATCCAAACACCTGCTGCTGAAGATATTTTATTCCATTGGAAAATGGCTGCAAAGAAAATCGCGATAGGGGTCTGAAAGCCCATGAAAGGTGTCATTCCCACAAACAGGCCTAGTGCAAAGCCGAGCGCGATTTCATGGGGATTACCCCTTATCTTTAGAAATCTCTGATAGACTCTCATTAAAGATGCAATAATGATATTCCTGCTCTTTTTCTGACTATCATGTTGTTCTGTAACCATTCTATCCTGCATCCCGATGTTCTGATTGCTGAAAATATCAGCTATAATATATTGAAGGAGGTGTCAATATGATTGCGTCGAGCTAATTGAGTCGGGCCCGCAACATCTTAAAATCCCATATCTTCATTAATCAGTATCACTTTTATCCGGCCCTTTGGAAATGATTTTTCAGTTATCGTCCATGAATTGCATATCCGGTCAGGACTTTTGCAGTCTTCACAAAACCCTGTTTGATAGCAAGGCGTTTTTTTTTCAAGACGCATTGTATTAACCGGCGCAGCATAGTCTTTAATCCGTATCATGCCGTCCTCTATGTCACTTACGATCTTATTCCTGCCCGCCATAATAACAACATGCTTTGGGCCAAAAGTGATGGCGCCCACCCGATTTCCTATCATGTCCAGATTAATAAGTTTTCCTGTTTCAGAAACCGCATTTGTACCTGTAATAAAAAGATCCACCAGAAGCGCCTGACGTCTCCTTTCAAGCGATTCTTCCTTTGACACATTCTTATCAAATGTATCAATTACATTCATAAGGGCACCATCCTTTAGCGCGTCATATAAACCAGAGTCCTTGAATGTCATTGAACCTCCCCATGAAATCAATTTTGCTCCTGTTTCCGGTATGATTGAATCGATCACGATGGATTTCGCCTGCTCCCTGTTTTCTGCTATCCAGACGCTGAAATTGTTTTCAATCAAAGCGTCTTTAACACTCTCAAATTTTAATTTCCAGTAATTGTTTTCAGGATTATCCATGGCCTCTTCCTTTTGTTTATTCTGACTTGTCAAATAATGATGACTTCCATCATGAAAATCTACTTAAAAAACCCGAAACAACCGATATAACAAGAATAACGGCGGTAAATCCTATGCAGCCGGCCCCGATAAACCGATGGAGCACATTTTCTCTGGTTTTTTGTTCATACCCTAAAATATAACCCAAAACTATCCCTGCAGCAATTCCTCCGCCATGCGCCCAATTATTGATTCCAGGTAGAATCAGACCGAAAACAAACAATCCGATCACCCAGCCCCCGACCTGCCTGAAAAGATTGTTTCCGAATGCATCGCCCCGGCTTTTTCCATAATACAAAAGAGTTCCAATCAGGCTGCACACCGAAGCTGACGCGCCTATTGTAAAAGCCACCCCCGCTATGTTTGATAAAAAAAATCCTGCAATGCTCCCAAGAATGTAAATGGCGGACATTCTCCATATGCCATATACCCTTATAACAAACGGCGCAATCTGTTTAAAGGCTGCCATATTAAAAAAAATATGCAGTATTCCGCCATGAAGAAAGCCGGCTGAAATAAGCGACCACCAACGATGGTACTTTCCCACAGGTATTGATCCGGTAGCGCCCATGGCAAAAAGGCTGTCACCTCCGGGCGATAAAAAGGTTAAAGGATTAGCGGAAAGCCCGGGAAGCTTTCTACTGAAAACAAGCGACACGATAAACAAAAATATGTTTATATAGATCACTCCTTTAATAAATTTGTCGTTATTATTCATTAAGAACCGGCTACTCCTCAAAACAAAATTCCATAGTAAAATCACCATTATCGGTCTTATATGACATGGCAATAACCGGTCGCCCTGAAATATGGTCCAAGGAATGCTCGCTTCCAATAAGAACATCGGCCAGTTTTGCCTTCAGGGAAGTACCCAGTTCAACCAGTTTAGTTGTGGCCTGACCTGAAATCATGTTGGTCAGCTCACCCACGGCATCTTTAATATCATCGTTTAATTCCGTCATCTCTTCACCGAACATTGTTGAAACAACATGAAGAATGAGCTTTTCGGAATAGGTAATCGAGACCGTGCCGTTGTAATCTCCTGAAATGGAAATGACTCCTGTAATATCACCCTTTGCAGCAGGCGTCTCTTTCAAAAACGGATCGTCAAAAGCTTTGGCAGACGCCTGTGCCGTGGTTTCAAGTATGGACAGTGCCGCTTCAATAAAAACATTTACATGTTTAGCATCCATATCAATCCTCTAAAGCTGGCCGCAATTTTCAATCACAACCGTTGCTTTTGGCCGGCCGCTCCGGGAGCCGAAGGTTTCTATGTTTTTGACGATATCCATTCCTTTGGTCACACGCCCGAATACGACGTGCTTGCCGTCGAGCCACGGTGTTTTTATTGTAGTAATGAAAAACTGTGAGCCATTGGTGTCGGGTCCGCTATTGGCCATTGACAGCATCCCCGCATCCGTATGTTTAAGTTTGAAGTTTTCGTCCGGGAATTTCATGCCATAAATTGACTTTCCTCCGGTACCATTATGGTTTGTAAAATCACCGCCTTGAAGCATAAACTGGGGAATGATTCTGTGAAACGTACTGCCTTTGTAACCAAAACCTTTTTCACCAGTACACAGAGCCCGGAAATTTTCTACGGTTTTAGGCACAATATCGGCCTGCAGTTCAATCTCAATTCGTCCTGATGGTTTTCCGTCAATACTAATATCCAAAAAGACGTTCATATTTTCTGCAAAGGCACTACAAATGATTAAAAAATAAATTCCCAGAAAGTAAAATATTATTCTTGGCATTCTTAAAGCAAAACACATAGCTATCTCCTTTTTCAAAGGTTTGGGTTTTCTCTCTATAGCATATACCGATAGGGATGGAAATGGTTAGGAATTCCGTATTTCAAAACGTTATCGGAACCCTAACCTTGCTGCCGGCTTTATTTTTAAATAGAAGAAATCCATTGTTTTTACCGAAAAGAAAAATGTCTTTCGTGATCTCAACGTCTATTTTACAATAATCGATTATCTCTCTTATTCTTCCCTGCTTCCACCATCTGAGTGCCTGGAGGCCGTCCGCGCTCTTTTTTATACCAAGTGTTTCAGTGGCCAGATGATCAAGGGAAAGTCTATATCCAAGTCTTTCATGAACTTTTTCAAGGATGTCGATGGTATTGATGTTATTAAAATCAAAATCAGAGTAGCCGCTCAGTACTTTATAATCAAAACGTTTGATATTAAAGCCAACAACTGCATCAAATTTTGACATGTGTTCAATCAGATCGGAAACCTGGTTTTCAAGAAATTCAAAATATTTATCAGCCCTGGAATCGTAAAGTACCGCGCAGCTTACACACATAAGATCAGCCCTGTGCCATCCGCCGACTTCCTGCGCAGAACGCTGTGTTTCAATATCGAGCACACCGTAATAGTCCTCTTTTATTGCAGGTTTTTTTATTACAGGTGTCTTGGCACGCTTTATTGAATCAGTTGAATCAACAGTGAAAACCTGGCCTCGGCCTTCGTGTGCATTGGATGATGCATCAGACCTGATATGTTCAAAAAGAAAAATTAAGCTGTCTTTGTCAATAGGCCGGTTACCTGAACCGCATTTGGGAGAATGCACACATCCGGGACACCCTGATTCACACGGACAAGCTGTAACACTTTTATGAGTATGGGACAAAAGCTGTTTAAAGTGTTTGAACGCCTGCCGGCTAAGGCCGGCGCCGCCCGGTATACTGTCGTAGATAAAAACAACTGCGCTTCCGATATCCGGATGAAACGGCATTGATATCCCGCCAAGGTCATTCCTGTCCGTCATTACAAAATAAGGGAGAATACCAATTACAGCATGCTCCATGGCGTGAATACCTCCCATGAAATGAAGATATTGTGATTCCGCAGCATTGCGAATATGATTAGGAATCGTAAACCAAAAGCCCTCTGTTTCAAAAATCAGGGGTGGAAGATCAAGGGGTATAATGTTCAGTCTCTTTTTTACACTGATACGCCATTTTTCATATCCGGTAACCTGATCCGTAACTTTCAGCCTTCCTACCGAAACGTTTGTACCCTGTATGGCTTTCTCCTCAAAGACTTCCAGTATTTCAGTATTCTTGTAGCCTCTGACTTTTGTATAATAGTCGACTTTTGCTTCAGTCACCTTGACGGTGTTGGTACCAGTATCCAGTGTATCTACAATAAATGTTTTACCCTGGTGAAGATAAACAGCGCCCGGATGCGTCTCTTTGAATGCCCTGAAACCGTCTACTTCTCCCTTGCTTTCACCTGTCTGGCTGCAAACAATTGTAAACCGGTCACCTGCACCCCTCAGATCCACATACCTGTGCGGCGATTTCAGCCGCGAAAACAAGGTGTCGCCCTCTGCACTCCGCAGAAGCGTTCCATCGTCTTCGAGGGCAGTAATTTCTTTGACAACGGACGGATCAGACAAAAACGGTTCATCAATTTTAAGGGGCAGCTCAGCTGCTGCACATGCGAGGTGTTTTTTTAATATAGTCGAATTAAAAGGATTGATAACAGCTGCCTCCGGCGCCTTGTTCATAAACTCAGAAGGGTTCCTCATAAAATACTGGTCAAGGGCGTCTTCTCCCGCGACAAGAACAAGCGCAGACTCCTGTCCACTGCGCCCTACCCTGCCGCCTCTCTGCCATGTGGCCATAATCGATCCCGGATATCCCACAAGAACACAGAGGTCCAAATCACCGATGTCTATTCCAAGCTCCAGGGCGCTCGTCGATATAACAGCCAAAAGCTCTCCGCTTGAAAGCTTCTCCTCAATCACTCTTCTTTCTTCAGGTAAAAATCCTGCCCGGTAAGCTGCGATCTTATTTTTGAATTCTCCTGCCCTGCTCCCTGCCCATACGGCGATAAGCTCTGTGAGCCGTCTGGACTGTGTATATACGATTGTCCTCAAGCCCCGGAAGAGTGCCGCCTTTAACAGCAGGATTGCTGCCTGTGCGGGCCCTGTATCGGGATTAAGAAGGACGACGTGGCGTTTTCCCCGTGGGGCCGTGCTTTTTGTTACTTCTTTCACATCAAGTCCCGTGAGCCTGCCGGATAATTCGGAAGGATTTGCGATGGTCGCCGAACTGAACACAAATGAGGGATCTACTCCATATCTGGTACATATCCTTTTCATTCGCCGGAAAACCTGCGCCATATGAGATCCCATGATTCCCCGGTATGTATGAACCTCATCTATAACAACCGTTTCAAGACCTTTTAAAAATTCAGCCCATTTTTCATGATGCGATAAAATTGACAGGTGTAACATTTCAGGGTTCGACATCAGCACGTTCGGAGGAGACAGCCTGATTTTTTTTCTGTGCCAGGCAGTTGTATCGCCGTCATATATTGCTGCCGTGGGCCTGTATGTCGTAAAGAGCTCTGCTGTTTTCTCAAAAGTTTTAAGCTGATCCCTTGCCAAAGCCTTTAAAGGAAAGATATAGAGCGCCCTGGAATCATTGTTAATCAGCATTCGCTCCATCACCGGAAGGTTGTAAATAAGTGTTTTACCGCTTGCAGTGGGCGTTGCAACAACAACATTTTTTCCTGACCTGATAAGATCAATCGCTTCAGCCTGATGCCGGTAGAGACCATCTCCACCTGTTTGATGTATAATGCTCCGCACATCTTTTGGTAGCGGCTTTCGTGTATCGGAAATTATTCCTTCGTTTCCGTCAATCACCTCGTGAT
>CAZTYY010000121.1:0-9725 GCA_964617785.1 uncultured Desulfobacterales bacterium
TCATGTATAAAATGTCACAATTAAATTCAAAATTCAATTTAAAAATTGTAGGGGCCTGCCCCTACAAAAATTTTATAGGGCATTCTATAATTGACATGACACTATTTGTCGCATGGTAAAAAATAGATATACTATCCCCGTAATTGTCAATATTGAAGTTAATTTTTTTGCTTCACTCATACAATATAAACCTAAAGGAGCCGGCAGAGAGTTCTGGGATGTCATGTGTAATGAAGAGACAACAGTGGCGGATTTGCTAAACCGATTTGGAGTCCCTGCCGAAGAGGTTAAGCTAATATTTATCAATGGGTTGCATGCAAAAGATAAAGCGTTGCTTAAAGACGGGGACCGGGTCGGAATTTTTCCTCTGGTCGGCGGCGGTTAGAATTCCGGGGACAGTATATCTATTTATTTCTATAAAAATATAGGTCATCTTACTAGTTATCGCACGGTGAGAAATAGATATACTGTCCCCGGAATTCCCAGGTCTGTTTTTTGATGATTCAAGTATATTTTGTTGTCTTGATGGTTGAACTCTTCAGAATGTTCTTCTACCACGCTGCAAAGGTCTTTACCGCTAACCAGAATGCCGCGAAGTAAAATCATTTCCCCTATTTCCCTTGCAACCAGATTAAAGAGTTTAAGTTCCAACAGTCCCGAATCTTCACATGCTCGTTTCTCATGGGCTGAATAAGAAATGGAGTCTCTCATGGCGGAATACCGGCCTCCGGTTCGAAATGCTGCACCTGCGAGCCCGGGCATGGCTGCAGAAAGTGCAAGAGTGGACTTATCGGAAACCATAGCTGTATTGATGTCATCCACAGCTTTTCCATTTAGAAATATCGTTTGGATTCTCCGACTGACGTAAGTTTCATCGATTTCGAGCTGCCTACAGAGCAGATCCTTTATACTGCAGCCCGGTTTGAATGGTATCCGGAAACCTTTTGATAAGAGCAGGTGGAAATACTGAACCGCATGTTTTTTAAGGGTTATATTGATTTCAATGGGCTTTTCCATTTGGTTTTTTGGCTGTTTTTTTTGGCTGGTTTTATTCATCAAGGTAAGGTCCATCCGGAAATCGTCATTTCCGGATGGACCTTAAAGACTACCAGTTGAATACCTGGTCCAACTCTTCATCTTTTACTTCAAAGGTGACATTGTGAGGTGCTAGCGCTTCCTTTTTAAAGAATTCAGGAAGCCTGTCCTGTTTTGAGGTAAAACCGGCTCGTTTATTAAAATCAAGTTCAAAATCAAGTATCTTTTTTCCGAGTTCTGTAACACCATCTGCTGTCAGTTCTTGTCCCGTAAAGGCGCTTATTACGTCGAGCATATCCTGAAAGGTGTCCGGTTGATCCAGAATGGCAAAGGCGATAAAAAGACAGTAGCCTGTGGCATCGATTGCTGCTGTTGCGATCTGGAGGTTTCTGGAAAGTTCGATCTGGCCTTCGGGTTTCAGCGGATCAACATTCCCTCCAACACCCAGAATATTGGCTGTTACAGCATATCCTGCCGTATGGTCGGCTCCCATGGGAGTTGTGGCATATGTGACACCGATTCCCTGAACAGCACGAGGGTCATATGCAGGCATTGACTGGCCTTTGACGGTGGGGACTCTTTCCACTCCGAAAACTTTGCCGGTAACGGCGGCACCGTTTCCGAGAATACGGCCCAGATGTGTGCCTTTCCCGACTTCTTTTACAAGTCTGATGGCGGCCTCAGCATCTCCAAATTCTGCGATTCCGGCTTCCATTGCTATACCGATGGTGACGCCCATTTCGATTGTGTCGATTCCATAATCGTCGTCAAGGCGATCAATCTGTGCAATGGTATCCAGGTCATCAATGCCGCAATTAGCGCCATGCGCCCAGATTGTTTCATACTCAGGCTGTTTTGTGAGAAACTGTCCGTCTTTATCATTGAAGGTTCCCGAACACTGAATAACACATCCCCTGTGGCATCCATGAGTTGGATTGCCGCCTCTGCTGGATTCGGTTTCAGCCAGAGTTTCACCGCTGATTTTTGCCGCACCGTCAAATCTGCCTTTTGAAAAATTGTTTGTGGGAAACGCGCCGGCTTCGTTAAGAATACTGGTCAAAACATTGGTTCCAAATGCCGGAAGCCCTTCTCCTGTTACCGGGTGTTTTTTCAGGCCCTGGACAAAACTCTTATTCGCTTTTTTGAATTTATCGGGATCTTTTGGCTGACGCATTTTCATATCCGTGTCATCTAGAACAATCACCTTTACTCCTTTAGCACCCATAACCGCACCGGCACCGCCTCGTCCTGCGTGACGCGTCGGTCTGAATTCCATATCGGTAAAGGCGATGGATGCGGATGCCATTTTCATCTCGCCGGCCGGACCAATGGAGATGCAAGCGACCTTGTCACTGAATTCATCTTTTATTTTATCGACTATGTCATAGTTTCCAAGCATTTTAAGACTGTTGTCAGGCGTGATGCTGGCACCGTCTTTGTTTATGACGATTTTGTAAAGTGAGTCGTCTTTTGGTTTTCCTTCAATAACAATTGCTGCATATCCAAGCCTTCCCAATACCTGGGCTGCCTGTCCGCCTGAATTGGTTTCCTTGATGCCGCCTGTGAGCGGACTTTTGCATCCAACCGAGATGCGACCGGATTGCGCTGCCGCCGAACCGCTCAGAAGCCCCGGTGCGATAACTATTTTATTCGATTCACCCAGAGGGTGGCACAATGGCGGGACTTCTTTTGAAATGATTGCGGACGTCATTCCCCGGCCTGCCAGTCCGGCGTAATCACCTAATTCTCCCAAAGTGATTTTCGGCCCGCCTTCACTCCCCATATTGATTCGTAAAATTTTGTCCATAGGATCCCCCTTTTGTGAAAAAACAATTACGAATAGTTGTTTCCGAAGTGAAGGAAACAATGATAATAAGCATAACCTATTAATAATACAAATAAAAAAAGAATTCAGATGTGATGATATCGTTTTTGTATCATCTTGATGTGAGTTTGGCAACCTTGAAAAAGTTAATCAGGCATCCCGAGATAATTATTTGAAGACGATTGAATCATGAAAGTTTCGTAAAAAGCCATCAATCATGAAGCTGTATATTTTTACCCTCAAGGGCCAGCTTAGTGTTACGTATCGCACACATTTTTCCGCACATAGTGCAGGTTTCTTTTTCTTCGGGCTTTGATGACTCTCTAAATTGACGGGCTTTTTCAGGGTCGATGGAGAGATTGATCATTTTTTCCCAGTCAAGATCCATTCGTGCCTTGCTCATTTCATTGTCCCATTCTCTTGCACCGCTGATCCCTTTTGCGATATCTGCAGCATGTGCTGCGATTCGTGTCGCAATAATACCATCCTTCATGTCTTCGAGCGTCGGGAGTCTCAGATGTTCGGCAGGTGTCACGTAACAAAGAAAATCAGCGCCGTTAGCTGCTGCAATTGCACCGCCAATGGCGCTGGTGATGTGATCGTAGCCAGGTGCGATATCTGTTACAAGAGGCCCTAAAACATAGAAAGGCGCACCATGACAGAGTCGTTTCTCAAGCATCATGTTGCCGCTGATTTCGTTTAACGCCATGTGTCCGGGTCCTTCAATCATTACCTGGATATTTCTTTCCCAGGACTGGAGTGTGAGTTCTCCGAGAACAATCAATTCTTCAACTTGAGCTGCATCGGTGGAATCATGAATACTGCCGGGGCGGCAGCTGTCGCCGAGACTCAGTGTGACATCATATGTTTCACAAATATCCAGCAGCCTGTCGTAGTGCTCATAAAATGGATTTTCCTGGTTGTTCATTTTCATCCAGGCGAAGAGGAGTGAGCCGCCCCGCGATACAATGCCGGTAAGTCTGCTATTCGGTTTGATTTTTTCAGCTGTTGCCTTGTTAAGACCCGCATGAATTGTCATGAAATCAACACCGTCTTTCGCGTGTTCTTCAACTACTCTAAAAAATTCATCAACAGTGATATCTTTGAGGTCTTTGTCATAAAAACCGACAGCATCATAAATCGGCACCGTACCGATCATGGCAGTAGACATCTCAATCAGTTTTTTTCGAAATTCACGGGTTTTCCCGAAACAGCTGAGATCCATGATCGCTTCAGCCTTTAGGGCAAGGGCATGTTCGACTTTTTGTATTTCCAGATCAACGTCGCAGCAGTCTTTGGATATGCCGAGATTAACATTTATTTTTGTTCTCAGGCCTTCTCCAATACCTTCAGATATTAAATTTTTATGGTTCTTATTCGCAGGAATAACCACTTTGCCGAGGGAGATAAGCTTTTTTAGTTTTTCCAAATCCATTTTTTCTTTTGCAGCAACAGTCTCCATTTCAGTTGTGGTGATTCCTTTTCTGGCTGCGTCCATCTGCGTTGTATAATCCATAGTTCTATCCTTTTTTTATTATGTTTCTTATATCTTTTATCTTTCCGGCAATATCATCTGCGCCGACGATTTCCGTAACCATTGCCACACATCCGGCACCGTGTTTAATAACTTCCGATACGTTGTGGGCTTTTATTCCGCCTATGGCAACATACGGTATGCTGATCATAGTTGCAACATAGTCGAGGTAGCTTAAACCCACCGGGTCACAAACATCTTTTTTTGTCTGTGTTTTATAAATGGGCCCCACACCTATATAATCTGCTCCTCTTGCTATTGCTTCTTTGGCCTGAGATGGTGAATGTGTAGAAAGACCGATCACAATATCGTTGCCCACTATTTTCTTGACCGCTTCAATCGGAAGATCAATTTGTCCCAGATGGAGTCCGTCGGCGTCCGTCATCATGGCAAGGTCGACGTGATCGTTCACGATGAAAAAGACCCCGGCGTTTTGTGTCATTTTTCTTATTTTCAAACATTGCTCATACTTTTCTCCCATTTCCTTATTTTTTTCGCGGTACTGGATTATTTTTATGTCGGCATCAATCATTTCCTTGACGACTTCTATGTTATCCCTGCCGCTTGAATGTTCTTCAGACAAGATGCAATAGATATCAGTTTCGGGAAATACTTTTTTACCGGAGCTGCTGTTTGCTTTCATTTATCTGATTCCCATTTTTTTGGTTTTAATTTTTCAGGTCTCCATTTCCTGGGTATTTGTGCCAAGAACATGGGACAAAATAACATCTGCCTGTTTTGCCGCGGCGATGTTGACTCTCGGCGAGATCGGCGGAAGCTCTGCTGTTGTTTCGGAAATCAGATCGCCGATAAGAAAGAAGTTTTTTCCTGCACGATGAATTTTTATATCGTCGCTTTTTCCCCACCCCGCGATTCCTGATGCGGAAACCAGAAGTTTTTCCGAACCCGCGTATGCCTCAATGATCATTTTTTTAGCTTCTGTGCTATCAAATGCTTCGACAATAATATCACATGCATCAAAAAAATCGTTTATATTGTCCCGGTCTATTTTTTTGGTAAAGAGATTCAACTCAAGGTCAGGGTTGACTGCAAGTAGGTTTTCTTTGAGCATGTCTACTTTAGGCTTCCCCACCTGGTTGCTGAAGAAAAATTGCCTGTTCAGGTTTGAAAACTCTACATTGTCAAAATCGACAATTGTAAACCTCCTGAAGCCGCAACGGGTCAGGTTAACGGCACAGTTTGATCCAAGACCTCCGGCACCTGCAATGCCGACTTGTACTGCCTGAATCTTTTCAAGCGCTTTACTTCCAATATGAACTTGAATTGCTTTTTCAAAAGCATTCATGAGTTATAGAGCCTCACTAACTATCGGTTGCCAGTCTTTAAACACAGGCTGATATCCAAGTCTGCATATCTGCTCCTTTATTTCCTGAACGGTCCTGTGATCGGAAATGTCGAACTGTCCGGTATTGTTATCGCCGGTTGTCCATCCGCCAACTTTTGTTGAAGAGCCTGCTGACATTTTTGTTGGCCCCAGTCTGATAATGTTGTCCCGAAATATGGCAGGCTCTCTGGTAGATATTGTAATGCCGGCCCTTGGAAGAAAAAGCCGGAATGCAAGCATGATCTGCACAAAGTTTTTATCCGTTACAACATGAGATGGTTGAAAATTACCTTCATGAGGTTTGAATCTGGGTAAAGAGATGCCGAGTTCTACTTCAGGAAAGTGGTGCTGTATGTATTCTGCATGAAGTCCAGTAAGGAAAGCTTCTCGTCGCCAGTCATCAAGACCAAGCAGAGCGCCGATATTTACAGATCTGATACCGGCCTTGCAGGCTCTGTCCGGTGTGTTAAGACGATACTGAAAATCTTGTTTAGGGCCTTTTGGATGAAGATGTTTATACAGTCCGGTGTTATATGTCTCCTGGTAGATTGTTATGCAATCCACACCCGCTTTGATCAGTTCTGCGTATTCTTCTGTTTCAAGTGTGTAAATTTCAATGCAGATTGACTTAAAATACTCAGAGATAATGTTGACACAGTTTTTAATGTATTCAGGCGTGGCAATTTTTCGGGCTCCGCCCGTAAGGATTAGGATATGTTTAAGGCCTGTTTTTGCTATTGTAGCGGCTTCTTTTTTTACTTCTTCAAGGGAAAGCTGCTTTCGTACAATATTATTTTTGTTGTTAAAACCGCAGTAAAGACAATGGTTAGTGCAAAAATTAGAAAGGTACATAGGCGTATAAAGCTGAATCACTTTACCGAACTGCTGCACGGTAAGCCTATGTGCTTTTTGAGCCATCTCTTCGATAAAGTATTCCGCAGCAGGTGACAGAAGCACTATGAAATCGTCTTCTTTTAAGGTCTCCTTGCTAAGGACCTGTTCGACATCTTTTTTATCAAATTGCCCTAAAACAATATCCGGCTGAAAATCGTTGTGTTTTAAACATGTTTGCAAGAAACTCATGTCAGCCTTTCTGCATACTTCCATTTGTTATGGTTTCATTCAGAAACCCGGTTAGCGGGGATGAGGCTGAGGCACGCTCGGATGTCGCTCCCGGTCCCGCAAGAAACGCTTCTCTTCCGGCCTGGACAGCTTTACCAAAAGCCCTTGCCATTGTGCCGGGATTGTTTGCGCTGGCTATTGCAGTATTCACGAGGCAGGCATCTGCACCCATTTCCATTGCTTCACAGGCATGACTTGGTTTTCCCAGACCGGCATCCACTATAACCGGAAGATTAATTTCATCAATAAGAATTCTGATAAGCTCTTTTGTTTTAAGGCCGCGGTTGGTGCCGATGGGCGCGCCAAGCGGCATCACAGCTGCAGCACCTGCCTCTTCAAGTCGTTTCGCAACCATCAGGTCAGGACTTATGTAAGGCAGAACGACAAAACCTTCCTTTACAAGGACCTTTGTTGCCTCAACGGTTTCAAATCCATCAGGAAGCAGGTATTTGTTGTCGGATATCACTTCTATTTTAATCCAGTTTCCGCATCCGGCAGCACGGGCAAGCTTTGCGATTCTTATTGCTTCGACTGCGTTTCTTGCGCCCGATGTGTTCGGAAGTAGTTGAACATACTTAGGAATATGGTCCAGTATATTGTCGGTTTCAGAGTCAAAATCTATTCTTCGTAAAGCAACGGTAATGACCTGAGATCCTGATTCACTGATAATGTCCGGAATAAGCGCATCTGACGAGTATTTGCCTGTGCCGGTAATCAGTCGGCTTTTTAGTTTTTTGCCACCGAGTTCAAACAAGTCATCCATTATTTCTCAACCTCCACCGACAATCTGTAATATTTCGAGATTGTCATTTTCCTTGAGAACACTACTCTCAAGACTTTCCCTGTTCAGAATGTCTAGATTATATTCAACAACAACCTTGTCGGGGTTCAATTTTTTTAATGCAAGGAAATCAGAAACTTGTGTATTCTCTTTAATGGTTTCGTTTTTGCCGTTTACTGTTATGGTAATGTCCATTAAAAGCTCCTGAAATAAAAAAAGTCCGCTCCTTTCGGGGCAGACCAGTTATTCCAGAATCTCAATATGAGTCCGCTTCCCTACGGCAGCATGAACTGCATCAGGTTCGAGGGGTCGATCAACAGATTCCTCTCAGCCAAAAGGCTCCCCCAGCATGTTAATGAATTATATATATCTTAAAATTTATGTAAAGCTTTATTTTGTAAAATTGCCAATGTCGATAAAATCATTCACATGTCAGGTGTTCAGGAAGGCGATTATTTTCTGGTTTACTATTTCGGGTTTTTCGTAATGCACGGCATGTTTTGCTTCGCTTACAAACAGGTATTCAATGCCTGGAATCACTTCTCTTACCATTTCGTTATTACTAAACGGTGTGACTTCATCTCCCTCACCCCATATTAGTAAAGCGGATCGTTTTTGTTGACCTACTCGCTTGAAAGTATCCGCCATTTCAAAAGGAAAGTTACATATCGTTGAGTGTATGGCACGCAAAAATCCTTTATATTCCATCTGCTTCTTGAATTGTTCTATATAATCAGGTAATAGTTCGGGATCGTAGAAAAGCCCTTTAATGCTCTTCAACAGTGATTTTTTTCCAACAAGAGCCATAAGGATTTTTCCAATTACAGGAATTGTCAACAGCTTCGCGGCTGTTGGCATATTGACCGGGAATCCAGCAGGAGCGATGAAGGTGATTTTATTAACCTTCTCAGGATATCGATCTGTAAAAGATGCCGAGATTGCGGCTCCCATCGACCATCCTACCAGATTGACCTTTTTGGTTATTTTAAGTGAAGACAGCAACTCTTCTAGCTGGCGAACAAACAAGTCTATATTGTAGGCAGTGTTCGGTCTGTCTGAGTACCCACGTCCAAAAAGATCATAGCGTAATACACGAAAGCCTTTTTCGATCAACGCCTCAAATGTAGGATTCCAAGCAAACATTGGTGTAGACAAACCGTGGATCAACACAACCCAGGTGCCGTTTTCAGGTCCACCGATTTCGTAGTGAACAACCCCGTCTGTGAGTTTTGTGAAATTCCCGGAAAGAACGGCTCTTGTATTATCGTTCAAAAATTTCATTGTTAAATCCTCCCTGATAAAGACTGCGTTCAGTCGTTGCATATGACGATCGGTTGCATTGACCGTGAAAAACTCACATTTATAATTACACACTATTTTTTGGATAAAGTCTATAGGAAGAAAGGACTAACCGGTCGAATCGGTTTGATTTCTTTAATTGCACCAAAATCTCTATTTCTATCGATACGGCTATATGCATATCTGTAATAACTGCCTGTTTTTTGTATGGAATTGTTGACTTTGGATTCAATCTTCACATATTTATGAGACACTTGGCATCGTTCGGCCCTGAGCGCCTGTTCAAATATCATTTTAAAGTCAGTTTGCGCTCTTTGTTTGAAAAAGTTCGGATGATTTGCCTCGGATCTTCTTTTTTTAATAATCCCGGCAGGCCTTGGGTTTTGTTTTTCAGGTACCGGGTTTTGAACTTGGTTTTTATTGATGTTTTGGCACATCTGGGGGTGTGAAGAAAAATATGATTGTATCCGGCCATATGCAGTGTTGATCTGTTTTATCGTTTCTTCAGCAACATGAATTCCTTCAGAATCATTAGCAAAACGGTCTGGATGATATGTTTTTACAAGTTTCCTGTAGGCAGATTTTGCCGTCCGAGGTGATGCGTTCCTGCTAAGGCCGAGTATTTGAAAAGATTTTTGTACATTCATGTTTCTCTCGCAAGATAAGGGCTGAAGACAAGTTGAAGGTTGAAGAATTGATAGAATTTACCATTTTTGTATTTACAAAGGTCATCTGTTTACAGATTTATGGGTATTCTATATTCATGAATATTCACAGGGTTCAT
>CAZTYY010000122.1:0-9714 GCA_964617785.1 uncultured Desulfobacterales bacterium
AAGATAAAAATGTTGCTTTTAGGCGTTTTTTTTATTACTCAGTATCCGAAATTAAGCAAAATATCATCTAATGGTCTTTTAAAGTACCCTGCTCAGATTGCCCCCGGAGAAATCTTTGGAGAAATCTTTGTACATGTTCAGGGGGTATCGCCCATAAGCGTAACCGCTGGGTAGAACGAATATTATCGTTTAAGCAGACCTGCCAGATGCGATCATTACCATCCTTTCTATTATTAGTGGATGCAATTGATTCATTTTTCAAAGAGCAACAACCGGATTTAAGTTGGATAGCATAACGAGGTAATCTTTTTTACCCTCTGAACATGTACGAAATGTTTATTAAAAATACGAATTTAGGGCTTGTTTTCTTTATTCCATCTTGATTTTGCAGCTTTGCGGGCTATTTCTGATCGCTGTTCTTGGGTAAGTTTCTCTGCGCGTGCTTTTCCGCCCTTTAATCCACCAAGGCGACCAAGTGCTTGAGCATGAGGGTTTTTTTGTTTGGAGAGTTTCTCGTTTGGTTCTGAGGAAGGTATTTCACCTGTTGCTTGTTGAACTATACTAAAGGCCGTTTCGTTTATATCTTTTCTTTTTGACATGCCATTTATACAACATGAGCGGTCAAGCATAGCAAGACTAATTTATTTCAAACTGAACCAGTACCCAAGAACTTCGTGAATTGACATACAAGCCGATCAATGCTTTACTGTATGGTCAGAATATATTGATTTACTGATTCTTTCCTGTCGACATTTTAATCATATTGTATCCGTTCAGGTCTGAACGTATCATAATTTTGTATCCGTTACGACAGCAGTTGAGATACGGCAAAAAGGAATCGCAAACCAGCCGGCAGGCTGCAGAAGGCTCACTGTTTTTTCAGAATTTTTTTGTGACGTTAAAGGAGCTGAGAATGTTGTTTGAATGTATACTGTATGAAAAAGAGGAAAACATCGTAACCCTCCGGTTGAACCGGCCCCAAGTGTTAAATGCCATGAACCGGCAGCTTTGGTTGGACCTTAAAGCGGCACTGGACGATGCTGGAAATGATCCTGACATCAAAGTCCTCATTCTTACGGGGGAAGGCCGGGCGTTTTCAACCGGTGCTGATCTGAAGGAATCCAAAACCCGAACCATCGAAGATTATCGCGATTATCTTGAAAGTCTTCAGGAAGTCTCAAAAATGATTATCCGGTTTGAAAAGCCCATTATAGCTGCTGTCAACGGATATGCCCTTGGGTCAGGGTACGAACTGGCGCTGGCATGTGATATCCGCATTGCAGCCCATGATGCCCAGATCGGATCACCTGAAGCAAGGGTGGCGTCTTCGGTTACCGGCGGCGCTATGCGTCTGATACAGGATCTGATCGGCCCGGGAAAGACCCGTGAATTGCTTTTTACAGCCCGGAATATCGACGGTAGGGAGGCCGAACGAATCGGTCTGGTTAACCTGTCCGTACCCGCAGATCGGTTAATGGAGACGGCCCGTCAGATGGCCGTAGAGATCGCGCAGAATTCTTCTTTTTCCATGCGGATGATAAAAAAAGGCCTTCAGATGGCAGGAGAAGTCAGTCTGGATGCGCTCATGGATTTTGAGACTGAAGCCTGCCTGGCATGTGTCTCCACACGGGAGCGTCAGGCGTCTCTGGAGAAATTTGAGGCGCGCAAGAAAACATAGTTCATATTAAGCAGGTAAATCGGCGAGCGGACAGCATAATCAAACAAGGGGGTGCAATGTCACTGGAACGAATTTTGAACGCGGAATCTGTCGCCATTGTCGGGGCTTCGAGAACAGAGACCAAGCGCGGGTTTCAGGCAATACGAACACTGCTTGACGAAAAGTTCGAGGGCAAAATCTATGCGGTAAATCCCGGAGAAAAGAGTGTGCTGGGATTTCGCTGTTATGACAGGGTGTCTGATATCGATGATCCGGTGGATCTTGTTCTGATTACCACCCCTGCGAAAACCATTCCTGCGGTTCTGGAAGATTGCGGCAAAAAAGGCGTTGCCGGGGCTGTGATTATTGCCGGCGGATTCCGTGAACTCGGAAAAGAAGGCAGTGATCTTGAAGATGCCCTTATCGCTGCTGCACAAAAACATCATGTCCGCTTCATCGGTCCCAATACCTCCGGCATGATCAATTTAAAGACCAACCTGAATCTGGTTGGATTGGACGATGTTCCCAAAGGCGATATTGCCCTGATTTCCCAGAGCGGAAACATGGCTCTCACCCTCATCACGGAAGCAAAGGTTAAAAGCCGTAAAGGGTTTTCCTATTATGTGGGAGTGGGCAATGAATCAGATATCCGTTTTCACGAATATTTGGCGTTTTTCAAAAATGATCCAGATACAAAAGCCATTCTCATGTATGTCGAGGGGATGCGGGAGGGTCGCCGATTCCTGCAGGAAGCCTATAAAACAGCACTTTTAAAACCCATTATCCTGCTCAAAAGCGGCCGGTCTTCCGTTGGTCAGCGGTCAGCAGGATCGCATACAGGCGCCCTTGCCGGAATTTCCGAGGTAGCGCGAATCGCTTTTCAAAGGGCGGGCATTATTACGGTGGAAAAATCAGATGAGCTTTTCCCTGTTGCCGAAACGCTGTCTAATTCACCGGTCATCAAAAACAACCGGGTTGCCATCCTGGCAGACGGCGGCGGGCATGCCACCATCGCAGCAGATATCTTAACCGACCACCTGGGCGTTGACATACCGGAGCTGGATGAAAAAACAAAAGAAAAGCTTAAAAATATTCTTCCATTTACCGCTTCCGTGGTAAATCCGGTGGATGTCGCAGGTGGTACGGATGCCGATCCTTCTCTTTTTGCGGAATGCGCCCGGATTCTGTTAAAGGATTCGAATGTCGGCGGACTTCTAATGGTTGGGCTTTTCGGGGGCTACGGGATCCGGTTTGCCGAAAGCCTCAAGTGGAAAGAAGAAGATGCCGCGCATCAGCTGGGAAAGCTGGTAATAAAAAGCGGAAAACCAATTGTGGTGCACAGCCTTTACAGTTCCATAAAGCCCCACGCACTGGAACTCCTGCGTTATTATAAAATTCCGGTTTACGACTCTTTGGATATTGCCTGCCGGTGTATGGGCGTATTGTCGGAAAGAGGCCGCTATCTTGGCGAGTACCATGCCAAGGTTAATTTTGTGTTCAACTGGCGGGCGAAAGAAAAGCCGGAAGCCCGTCAACTCATTGAAACAGCAAGGGAGCAGGGCCGACGGTTTCTGCTTGAGCCGGAAGCCAAGCGTATTTTTAAGCTGCACGGAGCGCCGGTAAGCGATGACCCTATTGCTAATACGGCTGATGAGGCGGTGACGATATTTAAAAAACTGAAGTGTGAAGTGGCCTTAAAAATTGTTTCTCCTGATATTCTTCACAAAAGCGATGCAGGGGGCGTTCGCCTTCATCTGGCCACTGAAGAAGAGGTACGTCGCGCCTTTATAGAAATTCTTGAAAGCGGACACCACTATGCTCCCGAGGCTGATATTCGCGGTATAATGATTTCCCCCATGGCGGAACTGGGTCTTGAAATTATTATCGGCACAAAAATTGACGTCCAGTTCGGGCCGGTTATCATGTTCGGTATGGGGGGGGTAATGGTGGAAATTTTAAAGGATGTTGCGTTCCGGGTTTTGCCCATATCCTCACATTCCGCCGGTAAAATGATAGATGAAATACGGTCTGCGCCAATTTTGAACGGTGTCAGGGGCCGTCCCCCCTATGATAAAAAAGCGATCCGGCGACTGCTGGTGCTTTGTTCGGAAATCGTGGAAGCCTACCCCGACATCGAAGAAATGGACCTCAATCCGGTGATTGTCTATGAAACCGGTGTCCGAATTGTGGACGCCCGTATCATCCTGAAAGAAGCTGGCGGTTCCGGCTGAGTTTAAATCATAATGCGAAAACCTTTTCCGTTATTAGGATTCCAAAAAGTGTTGTTCATTGATTAATGGCCTGGGAGGACAAGATGACCCGCAACGTACTATTGAAAAACCAAATCCTAAACATCCTGGATATAGTGCCGCCGTTAAAAGATATTCTTTGTTCCGGAAGGTCGCCTGCATCCAAATGGACAAAAATTCAGCAATTTTTAGCGACTCGGTTGAAGGAATCCTTTGATGAAGATTCTTCAATTCCACCCTTGGAATGGATTGTCGCCCGTAACGCCATACTGGTATTTAAAAATATTATATCCACCAGAAGCGAGCGGATAGCGGGTTTTAGTTTTCTCGACTACCTCGATAATCTGGTGGAGTGGGAGAATTATCAGGATATTCCTCTGCCTTCAAAAGGATTTATCGCCGAATTGGATCATCTTCTGCGGGGCATCATGGGAAAGGCCGGTATTTATTCGGAAAAATTTCCAGTTTTTCAAAAATATGAAGGCCGGCGGGCGGCGGTTTTACGGTCAAAGGACCTTTCCCGGATGCTGCATCCTGAATTCATTTGGGACTAATACTTCTTTCCTTCTTCATTGATCATGGGAACAAATCTCACAGGTATCACGGTCTCTTCTATAATCTTCCCCTCTTTTTTAGTCAGCACTTTGATGTGTTGCATAAATCTTTCTCCCACAGGAATAACCATTTTTCCACCTTCTTTGAGTTGTTGTTTTAGCGGTTCAGGTACATGTGAGGGGGCGCAGGTGACGACTATAGCATCAAACGGCGCAAACGCTTTCCATCCTTTATATCCATCTCCGATTTTAACTTTGATGTTTTTATACCCGAGATCGTTCAGCAGGTGTTCCGCTTTTTTGCCAAGAGAAGGAAAAAGTTCTATGGTATGAACGTACTTGCATGTTTCTGCAAGTACGGCAGCCTGGTATCCGGATCCTGTTCCTATTTCAAGAACTTTTTTTGTTTTATCCGGTTCAACCAGAGAAGTCATCAGGCCGACAATATAAGGCTGTGATATGGTCTGTCCTTCTCCAATGGGAAGCGGGTGGTCTTCGTAAGCCTGGTTTTGATATTTGGCAGGGACAAACCAATGTCTTTCTACTTTTTGAAGCGCAGTAAGAACATTTTTATCTGTAACGCCCCTTGCCTGTATTTGATTTTTTACCATCCGTTTGCGCGCGGTTTTGAACTGATCAGAAAATTTATTGTTTTCTGCATATGAGACAGATGGCCTGCCAAATCCTGAAAATAAGAGAAGAATACAACTTGTGAAAAGCGTTAAGGTTTTCATTTTCAGGCATCCTTGTTACGAGACTAGATCAAAACCGATCTCAAGCGCCCTGGCATTTATTTCCAGTTTAGAGGCTGGAAACATTTTTTCCAGAGCTTTTTTGATATTTTCTATCTCAAAGGGGAATTCTTTGAGTCTGCATGCAGCGCCGAGCATGATCATATTCATAAGAATGGGATTCCCAAGTTTAATCGCTTCATCACTGGCGTCAAGCCAGTAAAGCGCGGCAGCTGACTGTTTCAGCTCCCGCTTAATTTTTTCCGGCAAAGGATAATCCACGTCTCCGGCAATAACGTTCAACGGAAAAATCGGCCGGGAGTTCACAATAAAAATGGTCTCCTTGTTTGCAAAATCATCTGCGATGCGTAATGCTTCAAGCGGTTCAAGACCGATGATGATATGTCCCATGTTCGGAGGGATAAGCGGTCCGTAATGCTTTTTCTTTGAAAGGCGCACGTGACTCATAACAGGGCCGCCCCTTTGGGACAGCCCGAATGTCTCGCCAATAGTGACGTTGAATCCGTTATCTGCGGCAACTCTGCCGACAACCTGGGAGGCAAGAACATTTCCTTGTCCGCCGACACCTGCAATAATCATGTTTAGTGACATAAAAAATTCCGAGTTTAACTTAATTATGTTTCCTTTTTTTCTATGGCCTGTCCAGGACAGACCTCGATGCACACTCCGCATCCCACACAAATCACTTCATCAATTCTGGCTTTTCCATTAGCTTCATCCCAGACCAGGCCCGGGCATCTGAAAATACGTGTGCAAAAGCGATTACAGCCGCAATCTTCGCCTACACATAATTCCTGGTTGATCTGCATCTGATAAGGAAAGCCCCCTTCTTTACCCTGTACAAGAGCGCATGTTCTTCGCAATATGAGAACACGGGGCCCTTTTTCTTTGATAAGGCCGTAAATCGTCTTTGCAGCCTGGTTCATCTCATACGGATCAGCCACAGAAACACTGACATCAAGAGAGCGGCAGAGCGCCTCTATGTCTACTGGGTCGGTTTTGGTGCCCATCGCTGTGACGCCGGTTCCGGGATGGGGCTGAAAACCGGTCATGGCTGTTGCATCGTTGTCCAGAATCACCAGGAGAATATCTGCCTGGTTAAATTTTGCGTTGATAAGAGCCGGGATACCGGAGTGAAAGAATGTCGAATCTCCACAAACCGTCACCACGGGTTGCTGAAGCCCGAATTGCTGCAGTTTCCCATATCCGCATGCCAGTCCTGACCCTGACCCCATGGCATGAACGGATTTAACCTGGTTAAAACCTGTGGGCCATATTCCCATTGTGTAGCAGCCGATATCACCGGAGACGAATCCATCCCTTCCATCCCAGGCAAGCGCTGTTTTGATTGCGTAATAAGACGAGCGGTGCGGACATCCCGGACAAAATCCAAATTCCCTTGTGGGGACAATATTTTCGGCTGACGATTTGTTTTCGTTTACGTTGTCATTGGATTCAATGCTGAACAGCTCTCTCAGCACACGAAGTATTGTTTCCGGTGACTGTTCTCCGGAACTGGATATATGGCCGGAAGCCTTGCCGAAAAATTCCTTTGTGCCGAGTTCCGCCATCATATCTGCCGCAAAGGCTTTAACCTGGTTTTCAAGAAACGGATCCACGTCTTCAAAGAAAAGGATTTTACTGCATTTTTTTAAATATGTTTTTATCAAGCCATCGGGCATCGGCCATGTTGTGGCCAGTTTTAAAATCCCTGCTTTTTCGGACAGGTCTAGAATATCTATTGCTTCTTCTGCATAAGACCATGCGCAACCGCAGGATATGATCAGAAGCTCAGGATTCGCCGGTCCCTTGTAATGATTGAACGAAGAGATTTCAAATAATTTTTTGGCTTTATCAAGCTTTTCATGCCTTATGATATGCTTGGGTACCACCGGAAATGTATGAAATTGAGTCGATGTGTCTATATGAGGTTTTGCTTTGAACTCAGGCAGCGGTCCCAGTCGGACATTTGAACGTGTATGTGACAGCCTGGAAACACTTCTTAACAAAACAATATTTTGTATTTCTTCTGATAACTGGAAAGCCCATTTTGTCATTTCAAGGGCTTCCTGTGGAGTGGATGGCTCCAACAGGGGAATGTCGGCAAGACTTGCAAACAATCTTGCATCTTCTTCATTGGTACTGGAAATGCCGCCTGGATCATCACATGAAACGAGAACCAGACCGCCCCTGGTGCCTGAAAGGCTCAGATTGGTCAAAAAGTCGGATGCGACATTTACGCCGTTTTGTTTCATGCTGACAATTGCTCTTAATCCTGCAAAAGATGCGGCCGTGGCAGCTTCCAGTGCAACTTTTTCATTTATTGACCATTCTACATAGATAGGAAGATCTTTTGCCGCTTCCGCGAATGTTTCTAAAATTTCTGATGAAGGGTTACCAGGATATGAGGAGCAAAATACAACTCCTCCTTCCAGGGCACCCCTGGCAATTGCCTGGTTTCCTTGGAGAAGCGCCTGAATTCCACCTTTTTTATGAGTTATTATATTCATTATGACAATTTTTTATTTTTGAGGGCTGTAAGACCCCTTTTTCTTTTATTGCCGGCTGCTTTCTTGAGATGTTCAAGGTTCTCCTTTGGCAGTTCTTGGGTTTCAATGATATTGTCGTTTATTGCCATGTTCATGAGTTCCATACCGACATCACTTCTGATGATAACAGTATTCCAGCCTTTTTTATCTTCAACCGTCCCAACCGATATGTCCGATAATTCAGCCGTCATGTCGAGACAAAAAGAACATCCTTTGTGAATATAGGGCCTGACCCGATCAATGGGCAGCTCCTTCCAGCCGTCATGAGTTTGAACCATAAACAACTGTGAAGGGGGAGGCGGGATATCGCATTTAATAATTTCCGATGTTATCCCTTCATCAATCAGGTATTGAGTCAATTCCCGGTATTTAATGGACCATGTACAGAAAAGTCCGATGGCCAGAGCAATACGGCCACCTATACTGTCTTCACCTTGGTCCATGTGATCCATGGATTTCATTTGTGACAATGATGTCATCTGACAGGGCAGGCCGACAACAGCAATTTTTTGTTTATTCTCCTGGAGGGCTTTGTTTAGTGCTGAAAGACTTGCGGATGACGAATATCTTGAACCGGCGCAGGCAAGAATATCGGATTCAGATTCTGCAATAACCCCTTCAGGGGCAATCCCGTCACCCTTACTTGTGAGAATTGCCGAGTTGATAAAACCTTTATTAAGGGCATATGCAAGTATTGATGAGACGATACCACCATATTGAGCCTGGTTTCTGATGGATTGCTTTGAGGCGCGGGCTATAAAAATTTCCTCGAAAAGACCAATCGGTTTTTTAAGAGATCCCATATCGGATTTCATGTCGGAATCTATATCAGGGGGCCTGCCCGATGAAGCTTCTTCATGTTCTGCCTGTGGACAAAGCTGTATGCAACGCCCGGTTTCAGACCGACATGTGTCCATGGCCATAACCTGGCCGTCAAAAAAATCAAAATAGGGGCAATGCCCGACACAGGCCCCGCATTGAACGCATAGGCCCTGATTGATTACCGTATTCAGCAGAAGTTGCTGTCCTTTTAAATTTTTTTTTTCCATTATCAAATCGATATTGTTAAATTGAAAAATTTAGAAACAACTTAATATAATGAGGAGCTGGGCCGGTCAAGGATTACTTTTTTACGTTGTTCCTCTGACGGAATTTTTTCCATGTTCCTTTACACTGAACATTGCTTCATCTGCAAGAGATAGCAGTTCTCTGACGTCAGTGGCATCATCCGGATAAGAGGCAACACCGAAACTTGCACAAAGGTTTACATTGATGCCAACCTTGGACAGATAAATGGTTTCGCTGGTTTTTGACCGGATATTTTCAGCCATATCAATGGCCTTACGCTTTGTATAACCCGGAAGCACCACAACGAATTCATCCCCGCCGTATGCCACACCGTAAGACGGTTCATGGAGTGTGGATCTGATTGTAGCGGCAAATTCCTGAAGTGCCTGGCTGGCGTTCAGATGGCCGTAAGTGTCGACAACATTTTTAAAATCATCAATGTCCATGAATATAAGGGAAAATGGCACGCGAGTGTCAGAGGACTTTGAAATCAATTCAGATAATGCCTTGTACAGGTAGCGTGTATTGTACAGACCGGTTAAGTTGTCATGGATGGCCTGTTCTCGAAATTTTTCTTCACTTTTTCTCAGGGCTTTTTGAGTTTTTTTAAGTTGCTCTTCGGTTTCCATTTCCTTGGTGACAATTGTGAGGCACCCCAGGGAAATATTGATCTTGTCCGGTTCAAAAGACTCTATGATAGCTTGATCTTTAATCCAAAACAGCTCCTTTTTTTTGGAGACAACTTTATAGACAGCCTCCTCTATCCCTTTTTTTCCAATTTCATACCTCAAATCTGTTCTAAGGTTTTTTAATTCCAGTTTGTCGATGGTTTTTTGTCGTATACCTTTTTTTAAAACTTTGTATTCTCGTCGATCAATAATACCC